>NZ_JBQHQF010000009.1:0-84376 GCF_052067635.1 Collinsella sp. HCP3S3_E5
TCAACTGGGAAAATGGCGCCCCCGGGGCCCGAGAGGGGCCGCGGGGGCGTTCGGTTAACTGCGGGAGCGAGCCATCAGCTCAATGTGTTCGGCTGAGATCGGAAATCAACCCCTTGTTTAAACCGATATACTTAATTCTTTTCCGCATCTCGGAAGCAAGGAGCTGAATGAAAGGGACGGCCGAGCGGTTGTCCTATTAAACGCAAAAAGCCACGTCCGAAGACGTGGCTTTAATTGCGTTGGCGGGAAGTACGGGGCTCGAACCCGCGACCTCCGACGTGACAGGCCGGCGCTCTAACCAAACTGAGCTAACTCCCCAGGCAGTCGTTCGCGTTTGTTTCCGCTCGCGTGCGCTGCGGGGATTAGTATACACAGAAGTCTGTTCGCCGCGCAACAACTTTTTTGAAAATATTTTTTGGGTCCCTCCGGGAGGGCCTCCGGGGCCGGCTGGCGCGGGTTAAGTTTGCTGCTCTACAGTCCTGCGCAAGACGGAAAGCACATTAAGTGCTTTCCTTTGCGTGCGGAACTCGCGACAAACGTAACCCGCGCCAGCCGGCCCCGGAGACCCTCCCTGCCGTCACTATGTTCAACCAGTTTTGCGGGCGTGCGCCGCTGCGCGGCTAGCCCGCGTGCTCCTCGGCGGGGTTGGTCTGATTGTTCTTGTTGAAGCTCGGCCTTTGGCTCAAATGGAAACGGGGGATGCATTGTGCATCCCCCGTTTTTGTTGCGGTTAGTCTAAGTCAATAAACTTGACGCTTAAGACCTTGCCGTCTTTGACGAGCATTCTGGCCATGGTGGGGCCCCGGGTGCCCCTGGGGTAGCTGGCGCTGCCTGGGTTGAGGACCAAGCAGCGGCCCACCTGGGCCTCTTTGGTTACGTGAGTGTGACCGTTGATGGCTACGTCCACGGATCCCACCGGGAGGTCTTCGCGGTAGTGGGCTACGGCAAACTTAAGGCCCTCGTAGCTAAAGAGCGCCAGACGGTCCACTTCGGGGCCGTAATCACGGTAGTAGTCGTTATTGCCCAGAACCGCTCGCACGGGGGCGATGGTTCGCAGATGTTCGTAGTCCATCTCCGACGTAAGATCGCCGGCATGGATAATCAGGTCCGCGCCGCTCAACTCATCTAAAAGCGCGGGCGACAGATAACCGTGGGTGTCCGAGATGATGTCGATACGCTTGGCGCTTGCACTGTTCATGGGATCCCTTCCGCAAAACGATTTGGTGCATTCATACAAAAAGCCCCGCGGCTCCGCAGACGATTTTGGTCTACAGGGCTGCGGGGCCGGTGTGCTAGAGGCTCAGGGCCTTCTTGAGCGGTACGACGCGACGGCGCGAAACCGGTACGCGTTCGTCGACGCCCGTAATGCCCAGCTGGATAGCGCCCGAGGGAACCGTCTCGACGTCGGTAACACACGCCAGGTTAACGATATAGCGGCGGTGAACGCGGAAAAAGCCAAAATCACAGAGCTTGGCCTCGAACTGTGCCAGCGAGGTCGTCGACAAAAAACGGTCGTCGACGGTATAGATACAGGAGTAATCGTCCTTGGCCATAATGAAGCGAATGTCGTCCACGGGGATGAGCACCTTGCGGCCGCCCTTCTCCACCGGGATGCGCTCGATGGTCACCTTGCTGTCCGCAACGGGCTTCGTGCGCTGCATGACCTTCTCGATTGCACGATCCAGGCGGGCTTCCTCTACCGGCTTCATCAGATAGTCGACGGCATCCACATCAAACGCCTCAACCGCATGATCGCTGTACGCGGTCACAAACACGATCGCCGGCGGATTCTTAAGCTTATGCAGCGCCTCGGCAAGTTGCAGACCCGAAGCGCCAGGCATCGAAATATCGAGGAACACGACATCAACGCGACTCTCCATAAGCATCTCGATGGCGGAGCGAACGCTCGACGCTTCTGTGATCGTGCCGATCTTGCCCGTCTGCTCGAGCAAGAAGCGAAGTTCCGAACGGGCCGGGGCCTCATCATCCACAATCATCGCACGCAGCATGGGGATAAAACCTTTCGTCAACTAACTACGTCGGGCATACGCCAACCGGCGTTAAGCCCGTGACCAATTATTCTACTCTTGAATGTCGAAGATGCTCTCCGACAAATCGAGATGTAGGAGCACTTTAGCGCCCTTACCCGGCGCCGATTCGACGCGCGTATAGGAGTGCGGCCCATAAAAGCGATGAATGCGCTCCGAAATATTGTGCATGGCAACGCCGGCGCCGCCACCCTGCGGGGAGCTGGCGTCGGGGCGGGCAGAGCGCTCGTCAAACAGTCTGGCAGCGATGCCCTCGTCCATGCCCACACCGTCATCGGCCACCGAAATCAAAATCGCATCGTCACCATCCCTGCGCACCGTCACGTCAATCTTCAGCGCACTGGCATCACCCATGCCGTGACGCACGGCGTTCTCGACAATCGGTTGGATCACAAATGCCGGAACCAGCGTGTCCTCGACGTCCTCGGACACGTCAAAGGTCGCCAGCACGCGATCCTCGCCAAAGCGCGCCTTCTCAAACGTCAGGTAGCGCTTGGTCTGTGCGACCTCGCGCGACACGGGAATGAGCGAGCCCGAATTGTCGAGCGTTGCGCGATAGAACGAGGAGAACTCGCGCAGCAGCTCGCGGGCGCGCAGCGGGTCGGTACGCGTAAACGATGCGATGGTGTTGAGCGTGTTGAACAGGAAGTGCGGGTTAATCTGCGCCTGCAGGGCACGCACCTCGGCACGGGCCGTGAGCTCCTTTTGCACCTCGAGCTCGTGAATGGCGAGCTGCGTGGACAGGATTTCGGCAAAACCCGAGGCGAGCGCATACTGGGTACGGTCAACGGCACGCGGGGTCTTGTAATAGAACTTGAGCGTGCCGACGGTGCGGTCGCCCACCTTGATGGGTGCGATGATGCCAGCGGGGACCTGGTTGTGTGAGCCATCCGAACCCACCACGTCCACCACACGGTTGAACGACTGGACGATACCGTGTTCGATGACGTAGCGCGTGACGAGCGTACGAATGGGAGAATTGGGCAGCAGCTTTTCCTCAAACTCGCCCGCGCAGGCCAGTACGTTGCTCTCGTCGGTAACGGCAACTGTCATGGCGCGTGTCTCGGGCAAAATGCGCTGGCACACCAGACGTGCTGACTCCTGCGTCAGACCGCCTTTAATGTCCTCGAGCATGGCCGAGGCCACCGAGAGCGTCTCCTCGGTGTACTGCGAGCGAACCGAATCGGGATTGAGCGTCAAAAAGAAAAAGATACACAGGAAGATGCATAGCAGCGTACAGGCGACCACGGTCGCGATTGGATCGATTCCAGTCGCCAGGGCAAAAACAAAGTACACCAGCACACAAATGGCGCAGGATACGGCAATGATACGAAAGATTGACATTGAACTATCGCGCTGGGCGCGGCGGTCGATCATTCAGTCCCCTCCAGGATGCTGGTCAGCTGGGCGTCACGCCAGAGCCCATCCATAATCTTGGGCCAGAAGCTCTGGAAACGCAGGTAGCTTGCGGCGTTTTGGCGTGCGTAGGTCCTGGCCTCGTCAATACCGTGGCGCCAAATGCGTAGGTATCCCTCGTGCTCGCGGGTAAAAATGCTGCGGACCATGGCAGTCTTACGCACGCGATCGTCAAGCTCGCGCGAAATCCACGGACCCGGATAGGGCATGAGAGACGCGGCTGTAACGGGAATGAGCTCTTTCTGATGCGCGGCAAACGTTAGCTTGGCACGTTCGTAGTACCAACGGTACACGTCCTGCATAAAGCGCGGCGAGCGTTTCTCGGACTCGGGCGGTAGATGGCGTACGGTCCACTCGTTATCAAACCATACGTCGTAGCCAAATATGCGCATATTAAAGAGGTAGTCCAGGTCCTCGCCACGAGTGATAAACGGGTCAAATGCCACGCGGGTAAAGGCGCGGGCATGGAGGGCCATAAGGCCGCCGCACACATAGTTTGAACGCGAAATACGGGTGCCCGAGAGCGCCTTTTTCATCCAGCGATTGAACTCAATACGCTTGGTCCACCAACGGTGGCAGATGCCCACCTTGTCCGTGGGGGCCAGCGGCGATCCGTCTCGATCGTAAAAGTAGCCGCTCTTAACCAAGATTGGCAGACCCTGACGCGTCTGCTGCCCCAACGCGTAAGTCGCGCGTTTCATAAAGTCGGCATCGATGACAGTCTCGTCGTCATCCAAAAAGATGACGGCATCGTGACCCAGTACGGCGGCACAGGCAAGTCCCATATTGCGGATGGCGCCATAGCCGCGCAGGCTCACGCATTCTCCCGAACCCTTGGGCGCAATCTGCGCTACGCGGTCGGCGATACGCGATGCCTGGGTATTGGTGACTACGGTAACTTTGAGCGTAGGGTGCGCGTCGACGATTTCGCGTACGCGCTTCGACACATCCGCCGTGGCCGAGATGGGACAGACCACCAAAAGGATGATTCGCGGAATATCGCGTACCTGCTCGAGCGAAGCAAGACAGCGATCGAGCTCGGGATTGGTGGCGTTGAGCTTCGTCGAGTGGTCATAGACACCGGGAGCGTTTGCATGGGCATCATCGCCCGCCCAATATGTTGGAATCACAACCGTGGCGTTCATGCCTTCCCTCCCTGCAACACAAAAACGAGGCGTCGCCAAACACAGGCGACGCCCCGCGACCTAGCTGATTCCATCATACCCACTTGGGCAAATCATTGCTCGCAAGTCGCAATGTTTATTGCGGATAACCCCAAAAGAGTACCGCGGACAGGCACAATAGCCGCCCGCTCCTATGCGGCATGCTCTGCCGCTCGAGTCATGCGAGACAGGCGGGCCAGCAGCATAAAGCCAGCGACCAGCAGCACAGCAATGGAAAGAACGCCCAGCGACGGGTTGCCGGTCAGCGAGGTGACGACCGACACCAGAAAGGTGCCCATAACGCTTGCATAGCGCCCAAAGATGTCAAAGAAGCCGTAGTACTCGTTGGACTTTTCCTTGGGGATGATGCGGCCAAAGTAGCTACGGCTGAGTGCCTGCACGCCACCCTGGAACAGGCCGACCATAATGGCAAGCACCCAGAATTCAAAGGCGGTCTTGAGGAAAAACGCGGCGAACAGCACAATGCCCATGTAGGCGGCGACCGCCACCAGGATCATGTTGAGCGTGCCCACGCGTCCGGCGAGCTTGCCGTAGATGATAGCGGACGGAAAGGCCACGAACTGTGTAACGAGCAGGGCCAGTACCAGCTGGGTCGAGTCGATGCCCAGAGCCGAACCGTAGCTGGTTGCCATGGAAATGACCGTGTGCACACCGTCGATGTAGAAGAAGAACGCGATCATGTAGACCAGCACGGTCTTGTTGTGGGCGATCTCGCGCATGGTGTGTACGACCTCGGAGAACACGCCGCCCACGATGTGGCCGATGGTGTCCTCGGGACCGCGCTCGCGACCGTACTTTTGCTTATAGGTGCGAATGAGCGGCAGGGTAAAGATGAGCCACCAGGCACCAGTGATGACAAACGACAGACGCGTTGCCAGCATGGTGGGGACGCCAAGAGCGGGACCACCCATGATAAGCGCCAGGCAGATGATAAACGGCACAGTGGAACCGATGTAGCCCCAGGCATAGCCCGAGCTGGACACGGCGTCCATGCGCTCGTCAGTGGTAATGTCGGGCAGCATGGCGTCATAGAACGTCATAGAAGAGTTAAGGCCGATGGTGCACAGCACGTACACGGCCAAAAATGCCATGGCGGACATTGGGATAGCCTGCGCCAGGCAAAGCACCAAGCCCGTGAGGAAGAAGCCCAAGAAAAACTTGATCTTGTTGCCGGCGTAATCGGCAAGCGCGCCCAGAATGGGCATGAGCATGGCAATGACCAGCGAGGCAATCGTCTGCGCGCTACCCCAAGCGACCACCAGGTCGGCCGAGGAAGCACCGGTATTGATGGCGTTAAAGTAGATGGGCACCACCGAGGTGTTGAGCAACACGAGGGCCGAATTGCCCACATCGTACATAACCCAGTTACGCTCGAGCTTGGTGTATTTCATGGACAGGGACCCTTCGTGTTCGCCCGATATGCAGCTAGTTCATCGTACCCCAATTGCACAGAGGCACCGGTAAGGATTCGGCAAAGGGACACGCACGGGCCCTATTCCTCGCGGTCGAACTCTTCGTCAGCGCCGAGCACGCGACCGCTGTAATTGACGTGGTTGGTCACGGCCTCCATATCGCCGGTCTCGATAAAGCGGGTGACCGTGCACTCGTAATCGACCAGCGCGCGGTCAAAGACCTCGGGGAAGCTCTCGTTCGAGACCTCATCGGTAAAGGGATTCTTCCACGTCAGATGGCCCAGATTGCCGGTGCGCTCGGGCGGCTCGGTCGTCACGCGGTGAGCAAGGCCATCGAGCAGGGAGTAGTCGTGCACCAAGCCCTCAACCAGCGAGATCGCGCGCGTCTTTGCGGAGCCGGCCGGCTCAATCGCGCGGTAAAGTCGCTGCATGTCGGCAACGGCGGCACCGTACTCCCCCGCTGGGATATCGATACCGTACACACGCCCGGCAACATAGCTCATCAGCACGCCGGCCACACGATTGATGCGGTCGGTGGTGACGATCTCGCCCGCCGGCGGATAGTCCTCGACCGTGGCCCCGTCGCGCTTGAGCTGCAGCATCAACACGTCCAGGTCACTTTCGAGCACCGCATGGACCTGGCTGCCCGAATCCCCCAGCTCGGGATCGGACTCGACAATGCCAAACTGCTGCTCGTAGACAAAGGGGTGGGCATTACGGTCGAGCACGTAGTGCGACAGCAGGCCCAGCGCAAAGGCGCGGCCCAAGTTGGCATCGCGCGGGAGCAGATGGGACACGCCGTCGCGCAGGCACGAGAACTGGCGCGACATGCGCGAGCGATGCATGGCCTGCGCCAGCAGCGTGCAGTCGGAAACGCGCGGCGTCAGGATGTGGAAGAAAAACGGGTCGGGACCCTGGTTGCCCAGGATAAAAGCAATGCGTTCCTCGTCGGACGTAATGACGCCCTGCGGCAGACGATCGATGCTTTCCTCGCCAAACAGATGATGCGTAATAAGCGCAGGCATAATGATCCTTTCGATTTCATTCGATGTCACCCATTATGCCCACCGCGCGGCCATGCCAAACCCGCGTCGGCAAACGATGGCATGCGGACCGTCTACACAAGCCCCAGGCGCGCCTTAACCTCGGCAGCGCGACGACGGGACACGGGCACCGTCGAGGTTACGCGATCGAGCCTGAGTTCCATAAGACCCGTAGAACCGATCTCGACATTGTGCACGTCTTCCAAATTGACCAGATAGCTGCGGTGGACACGGATAAAGCCCTCGGAGGCCAGGCGCCGCTCGAGCGATGAAATCGACTCATTGATCAGATATGTTCCCTCGGCGCAGACGGCGTTGCAAAAATCGGCGCGCGCCTCAAAGTAGCAGACATCCGCCACGGGAATGAACACCTTTTTACCCCCACGATCCACCGTCAGGCGCAAAGGCTGGCGCGGAGCATGGACGACACGGCGAGCGCCCAGGGCGGTCTCGATCTTATCGAGCGCCTTTGACAGGCGAGCATCCTCGACCGGCTTTACGATGTAATCGACGGCATCGAGGTTATAGGCATCGGCCGCATACTCGGCAAATGCCGTCACAAACACCACGACCGGCGGTATCTTTAGGTTCTGAAGCGTCTCGGCAAGCTCAATTCCCGAGCGACCAGGCATAGTAATGTCTAAAAACAGCACGTCGGGCTTGTTCGACAGAATCGATTCCACGGCTTCGGTGACATTGCCCGCCTCGGCAATCTGGCCCACACGCGCATCCTTTTCCAACAGATAGCGTAGCTCAGCCCTAATTGGGGGCTCGTCATCAACCACCAAGATATTCCAGCCTTCGGACATATGCGTTTCCCCTCTTTTTTTCTCTCAATCCAACCGCGTGCTACACCGTTAGCGGCGCCGGCTCATGCGGCTCGCCGTTCAACTCAACGATGACCTGCGTTCCCACGCCCTCCTGGGACTTCACGCGCATGCCAGAATCTTCTCCGTAAAAGAAATGGATGCGCTGAAGCACGTTGAAGAGCGCCAGGCCGCAGCCTCGCTTGACGGAGCCGTCGGCGGTAATGCTTTCGGGCTCCTCTCGGCGATGCTGCTCAAACAGATGCGCGCAGACTTCTTCGCTCATACCGATGCCGTCATCTTCGACGATGATCTCCAAGCCGTCATCGGTCTCAAAAGCCCTAACACGAATGGAAAGCGGCTCGGTCTCGCGCTGCGCATGCTTGATGCAGTTTTCGAGCAGCGGCTGCAAGATAAACGGCGGCACCAGGCTGTCGCGCACCTCAAAGTCGATGTCGACCGAAACGCGCAGACGGCCGTCGCCATACCGGGCCTGCATAAGATTGATATAACGGGTGCCCTGTTCCACCTCGTGCTCGAGCGTGGTGAGCGTATCGGAGTCAGAAAGCGTCTGACGATAGTAGTTGGAAAAGTCGATCAGCAGCGATCGCGCCTTGTCGGGCTCGGTTCGAACGAGCGAAACGATCGTGCTAATGGTATTGAATAGAAAATGCGGATCGACCTGCGACTGCAGAGCGCGGAGCTCAACGCGGGCCGTGAGCTCATCCTGGCGCTCGAGCTCAAAGCTGGCGAGCTGCGTGGAAATGAGATCGGCGAAACCCGAGGCAAGCGCCGTCTGGCGCATATCGATGCTGCTCAGGCGGGGGTAATACAGCTCGAGTGTGCCCACGCAATGACCGCGCACGCTAAGCGGCGCGACAATACCGGCACGCAGACGGGGAAAATAGCCGCCCGTCTCATTGGAGGCATCACGCGAAAACACGCTCTGCTCGCCCGTCTCAATCACGTTGAGCGTGGTCTTGAGCACTACCGGGGTTCCGGCAGGGCACTTTGCCGAGTCCTCGCCCCAGCTTGCCAGCACCTGCCTGCCGTCAGTAAAGCAGATGGCAGAAGCGATGGTCTCGGACAGGATGATTTTAGAGGCACCCAGGGCCGCTTCGGGCGTAAGGCCGCGCGACGTGTAGGCAAATATTTTTGATGCGATGGCGAGCGTGCGGTCGGTTGCGCTCGATGTGAGGTCATCAGGGACCACAAAGACATATGAGAAGAAGAAGCACAGCATGACCAGGCCGGCAATAACGACAACGCCTGGAACGGGATTGGGATTATCGGTTAAATCCCAGATAAGCAGCAAGATAAGCGCCGGAACGACAACACCGAGTAGGATGGCCTGAACCACATGCTGGGCCGTACGAAAGACCTTGGTAGAGTTGTAACTCTTGCCCAGATTCAGCCTGTTTAAATCCACCGTCATCCCCTCTTGTCCGTAGTACCGATAGCAATAAAGAGGGCCGCAAGCGACCCTCTCCATTGCATTATGCAATCAAAAACTGTGTTTTACATCCAGCCATCGACAAACGGTAGCTTAGGCGCTGTACTTGTTTGGCTCGCCGAAGGTGCCGGCCTCGACAATCCAGCCGTCCTTCATGATGACGTCCATGTTGTCGGTGTTGAGCACGTGGATGTCGGCGGCGACGTCACCGTTGACGACCAGCAGGTCGGCGCACTTGCCGGCCTCGATGGAACCGGTCTCGTCCTCGATGTGGCACATCTTGGCACCGTTGAGGGTGGCGCAGGTGATGGTCTCGACCGGGGTGAAGCCGATCTTGTCGACGAACTCGTACATCTCCTCGATGGAGCAGGTGCCGTACGGGGTGACGAAGGAGAAGGAGTCGGAGCCGATCGTCATGACGACGCCGCGCTTCTTGGCCTCGCGCAGGCAGTCATAGTTGCGCTGCAGCTCCTTCTCGACCAGGGTACCCTCGTACTTGTCGTGCAGCTCGGGGACATAGACGGGAGGATAGGTGGCGTACCAGGTGGGCAGGAAGGCGATCGTCGGGGTGAAGAAGGTGCCCTGCTCGGCCATGAGGTCCATGGTGCGCTCATCGATATCGAAGCCGTGAATCAGCTGCTCGCAGCCAAAGCGAACGGAATCGTAGGCGGCGGCGTGGTTGTTGTAGCAGTGGCTCCACACGGGGATACCGACCATCTTGGCCTCTTCGACCACGGCCTGGATCTCCTCGGAGCAATAGTGCTGGTCGCGACCGGAGTCCCAGCGCCAGATGCCGCCACCGGTAGCCCAGATCTTGATGGCATCGGGGTTCTCGCGCAGGCGACGACGGACGGCCTTGCGCAGATCCCAAGGACCGTCGACCTGGTCGCCCCAGGGATGGGATTCCTTGTTGAGCTCCTGGGTGCAGTGGTGGGAGTCACCGTGACCGGCAACACGGCAGAAGCCGAGGCCGGTGGCCAGAACGCGCGGACCCTTAAAGACGCCCTTGTCGATGCAGTCGCGAATCTGGATACCAAAGCGGCCGATCTCGCAGACGGTGGTGAGGCCGTGGGTGAGGCAGTCGTAGGCCTGCTTGACGGCGACGGCCTGCTTCTCGAGGAGCGGCTGCATGACCCAATCGGTGTCATCGTCGGTCAGGTTGCCCGAGAAGTGCAGGTGGGTGTCGATCAGGCCGGGAAGGACAGTCTTGCCGGCGGCGTCGATAACCTCAACGCCCTCGGGAAGGTCCTGCATAACACCGGCGTACTCGATCTTGCCGTTATCGTCGACGAGAACGAGGGAGTTCTCGACCGGCTCGGCACCGGTACCGTCGATGAGCTTGCCGCCAACGATTGCATACTTAGTGGACATGGTTCCTCCTTATGGATCCATATAGTGGGTGAGGCCGTGTTGGGTTAAGGCCTCACAAAGCTACCCAAGTGATGCCGGGTTCGGTACGCGGGAGAGAGGGCACCGCGCACCCAATCCGCCCCGGCTCGGCGTTACTTTTTACGGGAATTGGTGAAAGCCATGAGAGCCAGGCCAATAGCCAACCAGCCGATCACGATGCTCCACTCCACCATGTTGAGGGAGGCGGGAGAGAACGGAATCACGAGCAGGCCGATGATGATGGCGCAGGCAGCGATGGCGAGGCTGATGCCAAACTTGCCGCCGGGCACCTCGTAGGGACGAGGTAGGTCGGGCTCGGTGAAGCGCATGCGCAGGCAGGCAAGAGCGACCATGCCGCAAGAGAAGATGAAGGCGAGAGCCGACACATTGGTCAGAGGGATGAGCATGTTCTTGCCCAGGAACGGACCGACGACGGTGATGATGGCCAGAACGACGCAGGCGAGCTTGGGAGCGCCGGAATTGGGATCGACCTCGGCAAACTTCTCGGGCAGCTGGCCCTTGCGGCCCATGGCGAGCATAATGCGGCTCGTGGCGCCGTAGAAGGAGTTCATCGGGCCCATGGGTCCAAGCGTGGCGATGACGAGCATGGCCAGGTACAGGAGCATGTTGATGCCCTTAAGACAGGCAAGCGCGGGAACGGGGCTCTTAACAAACTCATGCCAGTCAAGGATAGTGCCGAACGAGTAAATGCAGACCATGTAGAAGCCGCCGGCGGCCAGCAGGGCCAGGGAGATGATCTTGCCGAACTTGTTCCAGTTAAGGCCCTCGGCTGCTTCCTCAGCCTGCTGAGGAATGGTGTCGAAACCGGCGTAGAAGAACGGGGTCAGAACCAGGACCGACACGATACCGGCGAACAGGCTGGTGCCCTCGGTGGCGGCCTTACCGCCGCCAGCACCGGCGACCTGGGAGAACACAGGCATGGCGTTGTTCGGCGAGCCGGTGAACAGCGAGACGCCCATGGCGAGTAGCATGCCGCAGAGCAGGGCCTTGGTCAGGAAGGCTTGGAGCTTGGCGGCCGAGCTGGCACCGCGGAAATTGAGGAAGATGACGTAGACTGCAAAGCCGAGCGCGATCAGCGTCGGGAACAGGTAAACGTCGGCGCCCAGGATGGTGTAGAGCTTGACGGCGCGCAGCCACTCAAGACCGGGCAGGCTACCGAACATCTCGGACACGAGAGTCGAAATGGCAATGGCCTCCCACGGGCACAGGATGCCGTTGCCCAGGGCCAGGAGCCAACCGGTAATGTAGCTCATTGTACGGCCAAAGCTACGATCGACATACTCGACGATGCCACCCGAGATGGGGATAGCAGCCGTAAGCTCACCGAAAACAGCTCCGACGGGCACGAGGAAGATTGCACCCAAGAGGAATGCGATCATAGCGGGAACGGGACCGCCGCCCACGACCATCCAGTCGCCGACCTGCAGAACCCAACCGGTACCGATGATGGCACCGAAACCGATGGTGAAGAAGTTCCAGAGCGAAAGCGTTTTCTTCATGCCGCCGGTATCCTCGACTGCAACTTCTGCGTTCTTGTCCGCCATTGTTCCCCTCCTTTCCTTTCTGACGCCCCTTGGCGTCACCCCTTGCACGGCCTGTTTTGCCGCGCACTTTTTATTTCATGGCTTTAAGATACGGCCTTGGCACAGCAACGCCACTCGTAGCTCGACCGAAGGCAGAACTGCAAAACGAGCGGCGCCGTTTTTGGGACGAACGGCGAGGGGCGCCACTCGGTGCGGGCGTCCGTTTTGATGACGCGACTCAATCGCTCGCGGAGGGCGTCGCTTTATGACGCCAGGCTCGCTCCCGTCCATGCCGCTTACCGAGGTTTTGGTGTATGTCCTCATTTGCTGCACGTCTTTTTTGTAGGATGGACGGGTTATACATGAGACGAGGCGGTGCAAATGGCATACGAATACAACGGCGGCGAACGACAGCGAAACGTTCGCCTTGCCGGGCGTACCACGCCAGCATCCAGGAGTGTTTCTGACAACGACGGGCCGCAGCGTCCGCAGGATCGCCCCTCGTCGTCTATGCCGCAGAATACCAGCACGCGTCAGGCGGGTCGCCCATGCTCGGGCACCCGTCAACGCCGGGCCGAAGTGCCTCGGCGGCAGAAAATCGATCGGCGAAAGTCTGACAACCACATCAGCCGTTTCTTTTCGAAGCCCCGCGGCGGACGCGGCGCAAAGCAGCCACGGCCGCTGGGACGCGGCCGGGCCGCCAATCCGCAGATTCATCGTCTCTGTCTTGCCCTGTGCTCCATCATGGCATGTCTGGCATTTGTGTATCTGGGGTCGTGTGCCTCGCATGGCTCTGCCGGCCTAGAGCCCACCGCCGAGGAAAAGCTCCTCAAAGCCCCAGTCGCACCCGGCTACTCGTTTGCTTTTTCGACCCCACGTTCGCAGTGGAGTGCCGGCACCATGCCGCATATCTACCAGATCGACCCCGCATGGTCGGAGCTGCCCTACGCCGGCGGAACTATCCGCCAAAACGGCTGCGGACCCACCTGCCTCACCATGATCTACATCTTTACAACGGGGCGCACCGATATGACGCCGGTCGATATGTGCGCCCTTTCCGAGGCGGGCAACTATGCCCCCACCGGTGCCACCGAGTGGTCGTTTATGACGAGCGGCGCCGCGCAGCTGGGGCTTAACGGGACGCAGCTCTACAACAACCGAGACTCGATGGCCCAGGCCTTGCGCTCGGGTGCTCCCGTAATCGCCGTCGTGCGTCCCGGCACGTTTACCAACGTGGGTCATTACATCGTGCTCTACGGCATTGACGACGCCGACCAAATCGGTGTCTACGATCCCAATTCGCCCAGCCGTAGCGCTCGCCGTTGGGGCATCGTAGAAGTCCTCAACGAAATCGAAGCCATGTGGGCCTACTACTAGTCATTGGGGACAGACTTAAATGGCCAGCCATTAAATGACTAGCCACTGGGGACGTCTTTGCAGACGACCGCTCGCGCTGCCGAAAAGGACTGTCCCAAGATGCCGGCAGAAAAGGAACGTCCCCAAGTGCCGGGTTTCCGCGGTCTTCAGCGCTTCTCATGAACAGTCACCTCAATAGCAAAAGCCCCGCAGTCGGAGCGGACTGCGGGGCTCATGAAGAGAGGCTAGTTTGTGGGCGCTTTGCCTGGCGCCCACAAGAGAGGCAACAGAGTAGAGGCTACTCGTGGATGCGGGTACCGGAGAGGCCGGCCATGGTCTCGGCGGCCTTGTCCAGGGCGCCGATGATGCAGGTGCGGCCCTTGCGGGAACGGGCGAACTTGATGGCAGCACGGACCTTGGGCTCCATGGAACCCTTACCGAACTGGCCCTCGTCGGCCAGGCGCTCGGCCTCGTCGGCGGTGAGGTCCTCGAGCTCCTCCTGGTTGGGCTTGCCAAAGTTGATGGCGACATGCTCAACGGCGGTCAGCAGGAACAGAACGTCGGCGTCGCAGTCCTCGGCCAGCAGCTCGCCGCCCAGGTCCTTGTCGATGACGGCGGGAACGCCCTTGTAGCAACCCTTGTTCTCGTAGTCGCGGACGACGGGAATGCCGCCGCCACCGCAGGCGATGACGATGAACTCGTTGTCGAGCAGGTTGAGGATGGAGTCGGCCTCGACGATCTTCTTGGGATCGGGGGAGGCGACGACGCGGCGCCAGCCGCGGCCGGAATCCTCGACGAAGACCTTGGAGGGATCCTCGGCCATGAACTCCTTGGCCTGCTCCTCGGTGTAGAAGGGGCCGATCGGCTTGGTCGGGTTCTTGAACGCGGGATCGTCGGGATCGCACTCGATCTGGGTGACGACGGTGGCGGCGTGCCAACGCTTATAGCGCTTGTGCATCTCGCGGCCGATGCCCTGCTGCAGGTGATAACCAATGTAGCCCTGGGACATGGCGCCGCACTCGGGCAGCGGCATCTCGGGGGTGCCGATGGCGTCGTGGGCGGCGGCGAAGGCATTCTGGATCATGCCGACCTGCGGGCCGTTGCCGTGGGTGATGATGATCTCGTTACCCTGCTCGATGAGACCAAGGAGTGCGTGGGCGGTGTTGCTCACGGCCTCGATCTGCTCGACGGGGTTGTTGCCGAGGGCGTTGCCGCCAAGGGCGACGACAATACGATCGGGCTTGCCAAGAGGCTTAGACATTGCTGGAATCCTTTCTGTAAAAGGCCTACATCCCATTAATAACCCACGTCCGTGCAATACGCGAGTTTATTAAGGTTTATATTCTCTTTATCGCTCATTTTATTCATTTTGAAAACAGTTGAACGGTGAACGGTCGTTTTTACCCGTTCAGCGTAAAGATGCCCAGCTCAAGCATATCTAAGCTATTTACGTGCGATTTTATTTTGATATAGCAGGGATTAGACCAGATTATGCAAACTATATCTTTGCTAAACACAAAACAGACAGCGCAATATCTTACTCGCACTATACGAGATTCTATACATTTTTAAGACGAGTATGCAGCCCTGCAATAACATGGCGTTTTTCATCCAACTTAGGGAATAGACGAGCACCTTTACCGCGCGTCGGCCGGCAGCCGGCGAGCCGTCTCGTCGATTGCCGCTTCCAGAAATTCAAAAACTGATATTGCGCGCGCAATTACGGCATGGTACTTTAGCGAAGAACAGCGCGGGCTGGGGCGACAGAGATCTGTCGTGAAGTTTGGGTTCGGCGACCCCGCTGCTGTCTTCTCCTTATCCGCCAGCGAACCCCTTGAGCGACGGATTGAGGAGGTCCTTACTATGACAAAAATGCTCAAGATCACGCTGAATGGCGAGACGTTTCTCGCCGACATGCTCTGGGACAAGGCTCCCGAGGCGTGCAAGCTGTTCGAATCGTCCTGTCCGGTCGAGTCACGTATCTTTTCGGCCAAGATCTGCGATGCCGAGGTAACCTATCCCGTATCGGGCCCCATCGCCAATTACGAGCACATCGAGAACCCCGTCTTTCACGAGCCGGCGGGCGCCGTGAGCTGGTATGGCGGCTGGTCGTCAATTTGCATCTTCTTTGACGTGTGCGAGCCCTTTGGCACCTGCAACATGTTCGCCCGCATCTGCGAAGCCGACCGCGAGCGCTTTGCCGCCGCCTGCCGCAATGTCTGGGACAACCAGGGCATGTACGTTAAAAACGAAATCGTCGAGATCGAAACGGAGGCCTAAAGATGATGGATATCAACACCCTGCTCGCACTCGACCTTGCCGAGTACACCACTGCACTTGAGGCCCTCGCTGACCAAATGATGCTCGAAGAACCCCGTGACATCGACTACATGCGCCGCCGCAAGCTCGACACCGGCCGCGAATTCGCCGTCTGGAACTTCACCGTCGGCTACTGTATGAACGCCGCCGACGCTCTCTCCCTCCTGCGAGCCCAGGCCAACGAAAACGCCAACGACGGCACCGCCGACCTCGCAACGATCAACAACAGCGCCGCGCGCCTGTGCGACTGGTTCTCGGGCGCCTTTGACGTCACCGGCAAAATGGATGACACTACGGCAATCCTCGCCCACAGCCGCGACCTCTACGCCCAGGTAGAGACTCACGAACAGTTCGCGGCCCTCACCCGTGCCACTGAGCGCTATCTGGTCCAGCTCCAATTTTGGGTCGACCGCCAGATTCCCTGGCCGGCTATTAGCGACCTCGTCCACGGCTACCGCCTACGCACAGAAAGCGGCGAGACAAGGTAAAAACAGCCAGGTAGCACCAACATAGTCCCACCACGGGACCCAAAGTAAGAATCAGAGGGCTGGAGACGCACGCAACAGCGTCCCCAGCCCCTTCGCAAAGTAGAGCGCTGTTTCAGTGGCTTTGAGACCTTATCGGACCTTTGCTATCTTCCAATTTTTGTATATTTACGACGTTATTATCTGCCAATTTTTGTATGATTTTAGGCGATTCTATCTGTCAATTTTTGTCATTTGGGGGTTTAATGCTACGCCGTAAGGTCACTGATAGGCTTTTGAGCTGGAAGAATAACTCCAATAAGGCATTACTTGTTACTGGTGCGCGTCAGATCGGCAAGAGCTATGCGATTCGCGCGTTTGGAAAAAGCAACTACGCTTCGTATTTTGAGGTCAATTTACTACTCGATATCGAAGCAAGGAATGCACTTGTTGGCGCAAAGAACTCCGTTGACTTTATCAACCGCGTAGCCCTTCTTGCGGATGCGCCGCTTGTTGAGGGCGATACGCTTGTCTTTGTCGATGAGATTCAGGAGTATCCGCAGATCGTTACACTCATGAAGGCGTTGGTCGAGGATGGGCGCTTTAGCTATGTCTTCTCGGGGTCTATGCTTGGGACTGAGTTTAAGGGGATCTCTTCTTTTCCGGTGGGGTATGTAGAGCACATTGTTATGCGCCCGATGGATTTTGAAGAGTTTTGTTGGGCAAACAGCGTTAGCGAGAATGTGCTTGCAGGCATTCGCAGCTGCCTTGTCGAGAAACATCCTGTCGAAAACTATATTCATGAGGCGATGCTCAAGAACTATAGAGCTTATATCGTTTGCGGCGGCATGCCGGAGGTCGTTCAGAATTATATTGATTCGGGTTATTCGCTCGTGAGCACACGTGAGCTTCAAACTCAGTTGGTCGATCAGTACAAAAGCGATATCTCAAAATATGCATCGACTCGAGCGTTTAACGTTCGGTCGATTTTTGAGCAAATTCCCGTTCAGCTTGAGGCGGAGTCTCATCGCTTTGTTGTTTCGTCTCTGGGTGAGGGAGCTCGCCTTAAAAAATATGAGCAGGATTTCCTGTGGCTTGTTAACGCAGGTGTTGGATTGATGGTCGCCAGGGTGACGGAACCACGGAGTCCTCTCAAGAGGACGGAGAAAACGACAGCCTTCAAACTATACGAGTCTGATACAGGCATGCTCGCATCGCGATACCCCGGTAGCACTGCACGCGCTGTCTATCTTGATATGAAAACTCCCAACCTTGGTGGTCTCTATGAGAACGTGGTCGCGCAGGAACTCGTTGCCCTCGGGGCGGATGCATGGTACTACCAAACGCGTGAGGTCGGTGAAGTTGACTTTGTAATCGAAGGCGCCCACGGGCATGTTGTCCCAATCGAGGTCAAATCGGGTAAGAAGGTTCGAGCGCACGCGGCCCTCGATCGTCTGATGAGTGTGGGCGAGTACAAAATTCCCGAGGCCGTTGTACTGAGCCACGAGAACCTCAGCAAAGAGGGCAAGGTTCTGTATGTTCCAATCTACATGACGTTTTGTCTTGATGAGTTTATGGAAAAGGATGACCCCAATAATGATTTCTCGTTCGCGCCCATATCTCTCTAGCCATTTGAATCTGCAATCCAGCCACGCCCCCATCCATCCCCAAAGTAGCGCGAGGTTTCGCGGCAAAGCCGCGAAACAGCGAAAGGGGCAAAAGGCCCCCTCAGCCACGTCCTTCATTCAGCCCCACAATCCGAGGACGTAGTCGTAGCAGGATTTGAGGGCTAACCTTCGCGGACATTCCGCAGGACGAAAGAACCCCCGCCGCACGTAGTGCGCAGCAGGGGTTCTTTCATGTCCGAGGACGTCCGCGAAGGTTAGCCCTCAGATCCTGCGGTGGGAGACCTAGGCCTCGTTGTACACCGTCTTGAGCTTCAGCAGGTGAGCGTAGCGGTCCATAGCGGCCTGCTCGTTCTCCTTGAAGAGCTCCTCGGCGCGCTCGGGGAAGGAACGCGTCAGCGAAGCGTAACGGGCCTCGTTCATCAGGAACTCCTGATAGCCGCCCGCGGGCTCCTTGGAATCGAGCGAGAACTTCTTGCCGGCAGCAGCCTCGGGGTTGAAGCGGAAGAGGTTCCAGTAACCGCACTCGACAGCCTTCTTCATCTCGGCCTGGCAGTTCTGCATGCCGCCCTTCTTGATGGAGTGCATCTCGCAGGGGCTGTAGCCGATGATGAGGGACGGGCCGTCATAGGCCTCGGCCTCGTGGATGGCCTTGAGAGTCTGAGCCGGGTTGGCGCCCATGGCGACCTGCGCCACGTAGACGTAACCATAGCTCATAGCGATCTCGGCCAGAGACTTCTTCTTGGTCACCTTGCCGGCAGCGGCGAACTGAGCAACCTGGCCCAGGTTCGAAGCCTTGGAGGCCTGTCCGCCGGTGTTGGAGTAGACCTCGGTGTCGAAGACGAAGACGTTGACGTTGTGGCCAGAAGCCAGGACGTGGTCCAGACCACCGAAGCCGATGTCGTAGGCCCAACCGTCGCCACCGAAGATCCAGAAGGACTTCTTGGTGAGGTAAGCCTTGTCGGCGAGGATCGCCTTGGAAGCGTCGCAGCCGCACTTCTCGAGCTCGGCAACGTAGGCGGCAGCAGCAGTCTTGGAGGCCTCGGCGTCGTTGACGGAGTCGATCCAAGCCTGACCGGCGGCCTTGAGCTCGTCGGACGGACCATCGGCAGCGATGAGCTCCTGGGTGGCGGCGATCAGCTTATTCTGGACGGCCTCGTAACCGATGGCCATGCCCAGACCGTGCTCAGCATTGTCCTCGAACAGGGAGTTGTTCCACGCCGGGCCGTGACCGTCCTTGTCCTTGCAGTAAGGAGCGGTGGCAGCGGGGTTGCCCCAAATGGAGGAGCAGCCGGTGGCGTTGGAGATGAACATGCGGTCGCCGGCGACCTGGGTCACCAGACGTGCATAAGCGGTCTCGGCGCAGCCGGCGCAGGAGCCGGAGAACTCCAGGTAGGGCTGCTTAAACTGGCTGCCCTTGACGTTGGCCGCGATGAGCTCCTTCTTCTCGGAGACGTTCTTGACCATGTAGTCCCAAACGGGCTGCTGATCCATCTCCTGCTCGGCGGGAGCCATCTCGAGGGCGCCCTTGGGGCAGACCTTGACGCAGTTGGTGCAGCCCATGCAGTCGAGCGGGGACACGGCCATGGTGAACTTCATGCCCTTGGCCTTGGGACCCATGGCGTCGAGCGTACGGGTAGCCTCGGGCGCGGCGGCAGCCTCGTCCTCGGTCATCGCGAACGGACGGATGGTGGCATGCGGGCACACATAGGCGCACTGGTTGCACTGGATGCACTTGGTCTCGTCCCAGTGAGGAACGACCACGGCGACGCCGCGCTTCTCGTATGCGGAGGCGCCCAGCTCAAACTGACCGTCGGCACAATCGACAAAGGCAGAAACGGGCAGGCTGTCGCCATCCATGCGATCGATGGGCTCGAGCAGGTTCTTGACCTGCTGGGCGATAGCGGACTTGGTCTCCTCGGAAAGCTCGACAGGAGCGGCGTCCTCGGCGGTAGCCCAGTCGGCCGGAACCTCGAACTTACGGAAGGCGGTAGCGCCGGCATCGATGGCCTTGTGGTTGGCGTCGACGATGGCCTGGCCCTTCTTCATGTAGGACTTGGTAGCCGCGTCCTTCATGTACTGCAGGGCGTCCTCGGCGGGCAGGACCTTGGCCAGCGCGAAGAAGGCGGACTGGAGCACCGTGTTGGTGCGCTTGCCCATGCCAACCTTGGCGGCCAGGTCGATAGCGTCGATCAGGTAGACGTTGACGTTGTTGTTCGCGATGTAGCGCTTGGCCACGGCGGACATGTGCTCGGCGAATTCCTCGTCGCTCCACTGGCAGTTGACCAGGAAGGTGCCGCCAGGCTTGACGTCGCGGACCATCTTGAAGCCCTTGACGATGTAGCTGGGGTTGTGGCAAGCGACAAAGTCGGCCTTGGTCACGTAGTACGGCGAGCGGATCGGGGAATCGCCAAAGCGCAGGTGCGAGACGGTAACGCCGCCGGTCTTCTTGGAGTCGTACTGGAAGTAGGCCTGAACGTACTTGTCGGTGTGGTCGCCGATGATCTTAATCGAGTTCTTGTTGGCGCCGACGGTACCGTCGCCACCCAGACCCCAGAACTTGCACTCAATGGTGCCGGGAGCTGCGGTGTTGGGCGCATCCTCGGCCTCGGGCAGGCTCAGGTTGGTCACGTCATCGACAATGCCGATGGTGAACTCGCGCTTGGGCTCGTCCTTCTTGAGCTCCTCGAAGACGGCAAACGCGGACGCGGGAGGCGTGTCCTTGCTGCCCAGGCCGTAACGGCCGCCGACAACCTTGATACCCGTCTTGCCGGCCTCGTAGAGAGCGGAGACGACATCCTGGTAGAGCGGCTCGCCGATGGAACCCGGCTCCTTGGTGCGGTCCATGACGGCGATCTTCTGGACGGTCTCGGGGAGAACGTCCACGAAGTGCTTGATGGAGAACGGACGGAACAGGCGAACCTTGACCAGGCCGACCTTCTCACCGTGAGCGTTGAGGTAGTCGATGACTTCCTCGAGCACGTCGCAGAAGGAGCCCATGCACACGACGACACGATCGGCATCGGGAGCACCGTAGTAGTTGAACAGGCCGTAATCGGTGCCGAGCTTCTCGTTGATCTTCTTCATGTAGCCCTCGACGACGGCAGGGAGCTCGTCGTAGACCTTATTGCAGGCCTCGCGGTTCTGGAAGAAGATGTCGCCGTTCTCATGGCTGCCGCGGGTGTGCGGGTGCTCAGGGTTGAGCGCGTGGTCGCGGAAAGCCTGGACGGCGTCCATGTCGCACATCTCGGCAAGATCCTTGTAGTCCCACATGGCGACCTTCTGGATCTCGTGGCTGGTGCGGAAGCCGTCGAAGAAGTTGAGAAACGGGGTCTTACCCTCGATGGCGGCAAGGTGAGCCACCGGCGAGAGGTCCATGACCTCCTGGACGTTGCCCTCGACGAGCATGGCGAAACCGGTCTGGCGGCAGGCCATGACGTCGGAGTGATCGCCAAAGATGTTCAGGGCGTGGGAAGCGACGCAACGCGCGGAGACGTGGAAGACGCCCGGGAGCTGCTCGCCCGCGATCTTGTACATGTTCGGGATCATCAGGAGCAGGCCCTGAGAAGCCGTGTAGGTGGTGGTCAGAGCACCGGCGCCCAGCGAACCGTGAACGGTACCGGCTGCACCCGCCTCGGACTCCATCTCGACGACCTTGACCGGGGTGCCAAAGATGTTCTTGCGACCCTGGGCCGCCCACTGGTCGACATGGTCGGCCATCGGGCTGGACGGCGTAATGGGATAAATTCCCGCTACCTCGGTGTACGCATACGAAACATATGCGGCCGCCTCGTTGCCGTCCATAGACTTAAACTTACGCGCCATATACCCCTCTCCTCTCATATAGGTATACAGGCCCCGGCGATTACCGGGATGTTGGCGTGATGGGATTTTCGCTGTTGCTTCCAGTCATCTGACAGGCGGACTCAGCAGCAGGTACATGGCGTGGAGAGAAGGCATGCCGAGGCGAGGAGGGCTGCACGCGCCCCACAGGCCCAGCTACCCGTCTTGCACATGATCGAGCGCCGCAAAGGCCGCATGCCGGATGCTCCCGGGCACGCCCCGGTGATGGGAAGCGCCCGCAACGGAAATCCGCATGCGGGTTTATTGTACCCCGCCGTCAAGTGTAATTTCGACAAATATAGGCGGGCGGTAAAGGTTTACCCCGAGCGACCATCAAGGGCAAAAATTATCCTTCCGTCACCGAGGGACCAAATGGCAGTTGCGGTGAAATAGGGACTGTTTTTGCCGGCCGCAGTCTTAAACAGTCCCTATTTCACCGCAACTTATTTAGGAGATGAGTCAGAGGGCGCCGAGGAGGATGGCGTAGGTTGTGGATTCTCCGAGCCTGAGCTCGTCACCGGGGTTGAGCTGAGCGGAGCGGCCGGGCTCGACCTGGGTGCAGACGTTCGTCGCGCCGTTTACCACCACAGTTCCGTTGGTGGACGACAGGTCCTCGACGTACCAGACATTTTGGTCATCGCACCACACGTGGGCATGGCGAGCCGAAACGTCATCGCCCACATCGGTGATATCGCCCTCCCCCGTCGCCAGCGCGCCGATCTCGACGCCCTCCTCACTCGGCTGAATCCAGCGCGGGGCGCTCACCACGTAGCCGTTTTGCACGCGCAGCAGTCCCAACGGGTGCGCAGGCGCCGCCTCGTGCTCGCCCGTGACCGTCGAGGTGCTCAGCGAGCGCGGCGTCGACGTGGCGCCGCCACAGGTCGCATGAGCGTAGTCGAGGGCATAGGTCACCGACGAGCGGACATCTGCCGAGCAGCCCACGGCGACAAACAGCACCAGGATGGCCTCGGCGCGCTCGGCGGGCATGAGCTCAGCCGCCTGCGACAGGCGCTCGAGCGCATTGCGATAGAGATTCGTGTCCTGATGGCATTCCTCGAGTGCCCGCACCATGGGCTCGCCAGCGGGGCCGCACACCATGTTGGTCACGGCCGTGGCGTCCATGGGATTGCGGCGGCGCAGGGCCAGCTGCGACATAATGCGCGCGGCCGAGGTGCCGTAATCGGCAAAATAACGTTCCTGCAGCGTGCCGACCGGCGCGCGCACGATAAAGCGCGAAACCCAAGAGCGATCGGCAGCACGGCTCTGCGGACTACGGCCGTCGACGAGCGGGCGGCTCGAGAGCACCAGGCCGCACAGTTCGATATGGCTCAGGTGCGCTGCGCGCTTAAAGATGTCAAACATTGCCCCGCACGGGGTGAGCTCAGCTTGAGAAGCCATGGCTTAGCCCTCCTTGGTCGCAGAGATAGTGTCGGATACTTCGGCCGGCCCGCCAAAGGCGCGAGCAGCCGCGGCTCCGCCGGCAAGCGGCGTCGCCATGGAAATTTTCGCACGTCGCGCTGACACGACGGGAAGCTCAAAGGCAAACCCCATCGCCAGCAAAAACCACGTGAGCGCATAGGTTGCAATTAAGGCGGCAACGAAGCCGCTCGCTACGGCGCGCTGGGAAAACACGGTGCATGCAACCGCGATCAGCACCGGAACCTCGCAGGCAGAAAGCGCCAGTACGCCTTGCAGGAACCCCGTGCGACGATCGTGTGCCATGGCGCCGGCAGCGATGCCCACCATGCCCGGCGGTGCCAACGCCAGTGCGGCGATAATGGCCGGCAGCTTCCCGGACCACATAAGCGGTCCTACGACGAGTGTCACATGGGCGCCCGACGCCAACAGCGCAGCTGATACCACGACCACAGCCCAAAGCACGCCGCATACCGCCGTCGCACCAACCATCGCCGCACGCCGGGCCGTGTGCCCCGATACCTCCATCGGGCACGGCATGAGCGGCTCGGCGCGAAGCGAGCGGGCGACATTTTGCGCATAGTGGTCGCAAAATGCCGAGAGCGCCGCCTCCACCGCAGCCGGCTCGGGACGATCTTCCTGATGGCAGGACAGGCAGGCCATGACCACGTCGAACAACTGGGCATCGACAAACGCCAGCGCATCGCGCAGATCCTCGGAATTTGGATCGAGCCCCAGCTGCTGAGCCTGTTCGGCCGCGGCAAGTGCCACATCGGGCTCGCGTCGCAGCAGTTGCGTCAAGTCGCAGCCGGGCGCGTGGGCGCCAACGGGATAATCGGGCAGCGTATCCATCTTGAGGCGATAAGGGCTGGCGATATCGCACGTCTTTTTGCGCGAGCCCGAAGTACCCGACGCACCCGGCGCTACTTCGTACGGCGCGACACCGGCGATGAGCTCGTAGACCGTACTCGCCGCTGCATAGACATCGATTGCCGGCGACATGCGAAGCATGCGCAGGTCGGGGATATCGTCGGTGAGCATCTCGGGCGGGGCGTAGGCCACCGTCGCGCGGCGCAACGTGGCATAGCGCTCGGTAAACGACGCCTTGCCGCCGGTGCCGGCCACCACAGAGGCGGGCTCGAGCGCCAGCGAAGAGCCAAAGTCGATCAAGCACAGGTCGAAGGTGCCTTCGGCAAGCTGTCGGTCGAGCGGCAGGCGCGCCGTGCGCACCATAATATTAGCGGGCGAGATATCGCGATGGACGAACCCCTCGCCTACCAAGCTCATGCGGCAGAGCAGATCGAACAGGTCGCGACCCAGGCGCGCCGCCACGAGCGGCGACAGACGCCCGGCATCGTCCACGGCAAGGCGTGAGCGCAGGCGAGCGAGCGTCTCGCCCTCGACCCACTCCATGACAATCGCGGGCACGCCGTCAACCTCGCCCCATCCATACAGGCGGGGAAAGCCTCTAAGGCCCGAAAGGGCGCGATGGCATTCATATTCCTCGCGAAACGCCGCCTTGAACTTGGTGACCAGCGCCTCGTGGGCGACATCGTCATCAAATTCGTCGCGCGTTGGCAAGATGAGCTGCTTGAGTGCCACGGCCTCGCCCTGCGCGTTGACGGCACGCGTCACACGGCCGATACCGCCGCGGCGCATGGTGGCGTCATCGGCAAACAGCATCGTAAAACGGCGCAGGTAGGCGGGAAGCTCGTCCGGGCCCAGCGCAATGGCGGGCTCAAACCCTCCAACGCGCGCCAGGCGCAGGCCCACCATAGGGTCACGGCTGAGCGACTGGGTTGCCACAGAAGCAAGGCTATTCGTCATAGGGCGATCGCCGCCACTTTGGTATTGAAGTTGTTGAGCGCGACGTCGTCATCGCCATAATGCCCCACCCATTGGCACAGATTGGTGTAGCAACCCCATAGGTTGGCGTATTGCTGATACCACTTTGACTTGGGAGAAAACGTTTGCCGGCCAAACTCGGCACGGATGACAAACATATCGTTGGTCAGGCTATCGCACGGTCCGGTATCGCCTGTTGCGTTATAGGTCGAAACCACGCTGTTGGCGCGGGCGACATAGCCATCGAGCATGTTGTATTTGGTCACGAGCCAGCTGTGAATACTCTCCTCCTCGGCAGCCGAGAGACCACCCGAGCCCGTGTCGCCGCCGGCACCGCCGTCCGTCGAGCCATCACTCGAAGATCCACCGCCAGAGGCGGAGCCCGAACCGGAACCGCCGCCCGACGAATCGGAGCTGGAGCCAGACGAACCCGAACCGCCGGGCTGGCCTGTCTGTTGGGCGTCCTGCCCCTTCTGCTGCTCGGCCTTATTGACGACAGAAGCCACACTGTTGTTGGAAAGCTTCGTAATGACCTTGTTGTTGGTGAGCACGATAGTCTTGCCGTTTGCCAGCGTGATCTCGTTGGACGCCCGCTCGCCCTCGTCCGCGGGATCGACGCCAAACACGGTGCGCCCGAACACGCTCGCCCACGCATATCCGGTTGTCGTTCCCAAGTCGCTTTTGGCCTTGCGCCCAATATGCAGCTCGCGCTCAGCATGCGCCTGTACCATGGACGGCACCGTCATGCCATAAGCCGAAACACCGGCTATGACCAGCACGAGCGAGCAAGACAGCAGCACGTACGCCCGAGGCGCCAGGCCCAGCCGGCGTCGAATGCGCACCGCGGCGCCATGCTTTGTCTGAGTGCTAGCGGGCCGCATGCGTTCTCCTCCAACAAAAACACGCCGCTTAAAAGCGGCGCATTCTTTCATATCCACATTTGAGTGTATCAGCGAACCCAAAAGGTTGTGCAACGAATGGGCAAATACGAGGTGCGAGTGGACCCATCCACGCGATAAGCGGATGAAAAGCAGGTTTGTTGTACAACAAATGCATGAACGCGTGCCCAATTATGAGCGCCCCGTGCGGCAGGCCGACGGGACATGCCGCGGAGCTGACGCCGCCTAGATCGCACGACGGGCCTCGATAGCACGGCCGAGCGTAAGCTCGTCAGCATACTCCAGGTCGCCTCCCACGGGCAGGCCGCTCGCCAGACGCGACACCTCGACGCCCAGAGGCTTGATGGTGCGGGCAAGGTAGCTCGCCGTGGTCTCGCCCTCAATGTTGGGGTTGGTGGCGATAATGACCTCGTGGATGTCCTCGTGGCCCAAGCGCGCCAGCAACTCGCGGATGTGCAGCTGCTCGGGGCCGATCTTGTCCATGGGGCTGATCACGCCGCCCAGCACGTGGTAGAGGCCGTGGTAGCTGCCCGTGCGCTCAATCGCCTGGACATCGCGCGGCTCACCCACCACGCAGATGCGGGTGGTGTCGCGCATCGAGTCTTGGCAGATGGAGCACTCGTCAGCGGTGGCGTAATTAAAGCAGCGGCTGCAAAAATGCACTTCCTGCTTAACCTCTAGAATGGCCTCGGCCAGGCGGCGCGCCTCCTCGGCGTCGGCCTCGAGCAGGTAGTAGGCGATGCGCTGGGCCGATTTGGGGCCAATGCCCGGCAGACGGCCCAGCTCATCGAGCAGTTTTTGCAGACTATGGTTGGCACTCATATATGTGCGCGTCTTAGAACGGCATGCCCGGGATGTTGAGGCCGCCGGCGATGGCGCCCATCTGCTTGTTGGCGAGCTCGTTGACGCCGCGGACGGCCTCGTTGACGGCAGCCATAATCATGTCCTGCAGCATATCGACGTCCTCGGGATCGAGCGCATCGGGGTCGATGGTGAGGTTGACGAGCTCCATCTCGCCGTTGACAGTCACCTTGACCATGCCGCCGCCGGCAGAAGCGTCGACGGTCTGGGACTTGAGGTTCTCCTGCGCGGCGGCAAGCTGCTCCTGCATCTTGCGGGCCTGCTTCATCATCTGCTGCATGTTCATACCGGCCATGATGGCTCCTTTACGTGTGGTCGCGCGACAAGCTGCAAGGGCAGCCGGGCACGGCGGGACTTTCAAACTCAAAAATCGTACCACGGCGCGGGGCATACGAGCGGGGCGGTCGCGCTAACTCAGTCGATGTACATGTCCTCTAGCGTGACGCGCCGCCCAAGACTATGCAAGGTCGAATTATGCAAGGTCTCACAAATCGGCGTATATACCCGCCCGCATAGTTACTCCACCGGCTTGAAGATGGTGGACTGGCCAAAGACACTACGTATGAGGGCTTTGGCCTCGTCCTCGGTCTGCGGGATGCCCGGGGCTGCGCCCTGGTGGCCGAAGGGACTGCCGGCGCCGGGATTGGACTCCCAAGGGGCAGCGAGGGCGTCGTCACTTGCAGGAGCGGACGTCGCAGCCGCGGGAGCTGCGGCCGAAGCGGCAGGGCTGGGCGCAGGCGCCGCGGCAGGCATGTCGAACGGAGCAAGATCTTCCCCGCTCGCATCGCCGGCGAAGCCGCCGACCATGGCGTCGTCGTAGGGTACCTGCTCGGATTCCCATGGCGCAGCCTGCACAGACGGCTGAATCTTGGGAGCAGACGCGCACTCGGGCGCTCGGGGCGCGGGCTCGGTCGGGAGCTTGCCCGTGGCAGGAGCGCCGGCAGGGTTGTCGGAGCGCAGCCAGGGGGCCTTGGCCAGGTCGGATGACTTTGGTGCAGGCGCGGCAGCGGGCTTGGACGCGGGGATCGGAGCAGCCGGTTTGGGCGCCGCGAGCTTAGGCGCCGACAGGGTCGATGCCGCTACCGGTGCCGCTTGCTGCTGCGTCGCGCTGGCGCTCAAGGATGCAGGGGCCGCCGAGGACACGGGTTGCGGGTCCGCAGATGCCGCAGCCCGTGCAGATGGAGAATGCTCCTCATGTTGAGGAGCCGGCGTGCCACCTCCATCCAGGACGTAGTCGACGGTGCGACGACCGAAGACCGCGCAGACCGTCGGCAAAAACACCGCCTGTGTATCAGCACGCCCGAGCATCTTGATAGCAAATGCCGTAGGGAACGAGACCGTGAGCTTAGAACCATCGTCTGCCGTAGCGCGAGCGTTCAACAGGAGAGCCGCATAAGAAGGTTGTTGGGCCTTGACGCGCTCGACGACCTCGACCCATTTGCGCTGGAGCTCGCCGGCATCCTCTACCGCAGGGGTCTCGGCGGCGCCGGCGGCAGCAACCTGAGCGGCAGTGTTGGGCTGGGGCTTAGGCGCCGGCGCAGCGGCAGGTACGGGAGCCGAAGCGGCGGTGGGCTGGGGCGTCGGAGCTGGCGCAGGCCGAGGCGCAGGCGCCGCAGGCTTGGAAGCTGACACGGACGCAGGCTGCGTCGCCGGAGTGGCGGCGCCGCGATCCCAAGGCATGCCGCCCTGGCGCGCGGGCGTAGCAGTGGGAGCGGCGGATGCCACAGGGGCAGCAGCTCGGGCACCCGAAATCAGCGTCGGTTGTTGTGTCGCCACAGGTGCAGCCGCGACAGCCGCAGGCGCAGCACCAGCAGCAGCCACGCTCGCCGGCACCGCGGCGTTGGCGACCATGGCCTCCAAGCGTGCCACGCGCTCGGCCAGGGCCTCAATGGTCAGATCGGCCTCGGGACGTGCCAGGCGCGTGCAGGCGATCTCGAGCACCAGGCGCACGTCGCTCGCACCCCTCATCTCCAACGCGGCATCGTCGAGCACTGTCAGCACGCGGGCCAGACGGTCGGCCGGATGCCCGCCAAAGGCAGCGGCCTCGGCAGCAAGCGCCTCGGCCTGCTCGGCCCCGCCCTCAAACAGCTCGCCACGGGTACCGGCAACGCAGGCCACATACACGTCGCGCACGTGCGCCACCAGGTCGCGCGTCAGCTCAAGCAAGTCATTGCCCTCCTCGACCTGTGCGCGAATGAGCCCATAGAGTTCAGCAACATCACGCTCGGCGATGGCGCGGGCAAACTCGCCCAGGATCTGGTCCGAAACCTCGCCCAAAAGCGAGCGGGCATCGTCCGCATGCACGGCGCCGTTGCCAAAAACGCTCAGCTGCTCCAGCGTGGAAAGCGCGTCGCGCATGCCGCCCTTGGCATGGCGCGCCACGATGGCCAGCGCCTCGTCGTCGTAATCGAAGCCCTCCTGCTCGCACACGTAGGACAGGCGATGCTCGATATCCTCGTTGCCGATGCGGTGGAAATCGAAGCGCTGGCAGCGCGAGAGGATGGTCTCCAGAATCTTTTGCGGATCGGTGGTGCACAACACAAAGATCACGTGCGCCGGCGGCTCCTCGAGCGTCTTGAGCAGCGCGTTGAACGCCGCCGTCGTGAGCATATGGACCTCGTCGATGATATAGATCTTGTACTTGCCACGCACCGGGGCAAAGTTAACGGAGTTGATGATCTCCTCGCGCACATTGTCCACGCCCGTACGGCTTGCGGCATCGAGCTCGTAGACATCGGGGTGGTTGCCCTCGGCGATGAGCTCGCACTCTTCGCAAGTGCCGTCGGGCATGCAGCCGCTTGCGCCCTCGGCGCGCGCCGCCTCGGCATTGCGGCATAGCAGCGCCTTGGCCAGAATGCGCGCCATGGTGGTCTTGCCCGTGCCGCGCGGTCCGCAGAACAGGTACGCGTGGGACAGGCGTCCCTCGGTGATGGCGTGCTCGAGCGTCGAGACGATATGCTGCTGGCCCACCACGGAGTCGAAGGTGAGCGGGCGATACTTTCGGTACAACGATTCCATGGGTGCTCCCCCGGGTATACTGAGTTTTGTTGCCGCGACGGCCATGCGGTCGCACGGCATACTGCACTCATAATAACCCGTACGGCGAGCCCGCCGCGATAGGAGTCCAAAGAGCATGGCAGACGCAGAGAGCAACCTCGTTCCCTCCGAAGCAGCCGACCAGGTCGAGGTCGCGCTCGAGAAACAGGCAGCAGCCGACGACGGCATCCTGTACCTCAACGAGTATCAGTACGAAAACGACCTCGTCACCGACTTCGCCCGCTTGGTCGCCTCGCCCAGGCGTCGCGGCTCGCTGTATGTCGCCGCGGCAACTGCCGCGCTGCTCGGCATCGGCATGTTGGTGGCCGGCGGCAACTGGATCAAGTTTGGCGTCGTCCTGATCGTGTTCGGTGCCTTTTTGGCCTGGTGGAGCAAAAACCTGCACCACACGCTCGCCCGCGACTTTATCGACGCCGTCGAGGCCGACAAGTCCATGGGTGGCCGCTATCGCCGCGTCGCCGCCAACGAGGACGGCTTGATGGTATGGGGCAAGAGCGGCAAGTCGCAGTTCTTCCCGTTTGAGAAGCTCGACCACGTACTCGACGGCGAGCGCATCTTTGTTGCCATGTTCGCAGACCAGGGCGTGACGATCCCCAAGGACACCTTTGTTCGCGGCGACGCCGAGCAGTTTGGCTCCTTCCTTAAGGCGCGCATCAACAAAAAGCTCCGCATCGAGACCAAGAAGAAGAAAATGAAGGCCGAGAAGGCTGCAGCCGAGGCCAAGCAGGGAGACAAGGCAGACAAGCCCCAGGACAACAAGGGCAAGCAGTGCAAGCAGAAGAAGGGCAAGAAGAAGCGCTAAGACCAAGTCAGACAGGCAGCCTCGCATCCCGCTATCCTCCCCATGCACCAGAGCGTGCTACACTAGCAGCATCTATGCCACCGCGAATGGCTCGGCCCCGCGCCCGCCGCTCGCAAACGAACTTTAAACGCACGAGGGTTGGCCATGCCGCTTTTCTCGCAACATACCGCCCGGTTCTCGCCGGACGTCCCTTTGGAGGGCACCAGCTCTCGCGAGCTGCTCAAGCGGTACCAGCCGCTCGAGACGCTTGCGACCGGCGGTTTTGGCTCCATCGAGATTTGCCGCGACACGCACCTGCGTCGTCGCGTGGCCATTAAGCGCATCCCTCTTATCAACGGCTCCGGCATGCCCGCCAGCGACATCATGGATGTACTGCGCGAGGCACATACCGCCGCCATGCTTCAACATCCCAATATCGTGCAGGTTATCGACTTTACGCATGACACCGCCTATGCCTACCTGGTCATGGAGTATGTCGACGGCATGTCGCTGGCCGAGTTTTTGCATCGCGTGGACGGCCACTCGCTCACCTTTGACGAGGCAGCGACCATTGCCGACGCGTTGGGTCAGGCGCTCACCTTTGCCCATGCAAACGGCGTGCTTCATCTGGACATAAAGCCCGCCAATGTGCTCATTGACCACTCGGGCAATGTAAAGCTCACCGACTTTGGCATGGCGCGGCTGTCATCTGCCGGCGGCTTTGGCGGATCGCGCGGCGGCACCATCGGCTACATGCCGCCCGAACAGCTCGATATCGAGACCGGCACGGTCGAAGAGCGCGCCGATGTCTTTGCCCTTGCCTGCGTGATCTACGAGGGCCTGTGCGGCAGCGCCCCCTTTATGGCGGCAACGCCTGCCGACTCGCTCGACCGCATCATCGGCGGCGCCACCTACCCCAGCGAGCTGATCCCGCACTTTCCCCCGGGGGCCGAGGCAGCGCTCATGAGCGCCCTCTCCCCTATGCCGCAAGACCGCCCCGATAGCATCGAGGCATTCTGCGACCAACTCCTTGCCGGCTTGGGGAGCGTGCGCGAAGGCCGTCGCAGCTTGGAGCAGATGGTAAGCGAGCTTTCGGACGACGAGCACGCAGCAGACGATATGGAGTCGCTGCCTTACGAGGATAACGCCATCGAGGTCGACCCCGCGCTTGGTTGGGCGGGCACGCGCTGGAGCTGCGCGCGCGATTACACCATGCGCGGTATCTCGGCACTAACGTGTGCAACCTTCAGCTTTTTGCTTATGCAGACAGCGGGCGTCGCGGCGCTTCCCGGGCTGGTCGCCGCGGCCATCGCTATTGGCGCGGCGGCAGGCTTGGCACCGCAGATCGGCTCGGCTATCTCGGCCGTGGGCTTTTTGGTGCTCATGGCCAACGCCACCATGCAGGCGCAGGGCATCCTGTCGATGCTGCCGGTCGCGGTCATTTTTGCCGCCGCCATGTCCGGATGGTGGATTGCCTGGGGACGCACCGAAGCGGCCGCGAGCGCGGCACTCACCTGCGCGCTTGCGCTAGGTTGTCTAACCGGCGACGCCATCCTTGCCGCCGGGGCCGCCGCGGGCTTCGCGGCGTTTTGGCTCGGCCCGGCAAGCGCCGCTGCCGCCACGGGTATAGGCGCGCTTTTTGCCCGCCTGGCCGCAGCTGCCCTCCCTACGGGAGGCGTGCTGGGGCTTGGCAATGTCGCCGCAGCGCTGGGCGACGCGTTCCTCTGGGCCGCCTTCGCACTGATCGCAGCAGCAGCCGCGGCAACGTCGCTGCTGCTCAATGCCCATGCCAAGCACGCCGAGCAGGGGTCAAACCTCGCCGCCATCGTCGCAATTGCCGTCGCCGGTATCGGCTCGGCCGTATCGTTTTGTCTTGCACACCATATGGAAATTGCCAGCCTTGCGGGCACGGTCGTCGCCAAGGCGGCGGTTGCGGGAATCCTATCCTCTATAATCGTTGGGATATGCCTGTATTTGCTCGGATACCAAAGAACCTATACGGAGAGTGATCTTTCGTGAACTTCCTGAACATCTTCGAGGACCACGTGGCCGGCATCTTCGGTGCCACCCGTGCCCCGTTCTCCTTTAAGAAGCTTGCCAAGCAGGCTGCTCGCGACATGGAGGATCAAACTCTGGTGATCAACGGCGTCAACACCGCGCCGGCGCTCTATACCATCCTGATCGCCACCGATGACGATCCCATGCTTGCCCCGTTCTATCCCGAGCTTTCGCGCGAGGTGCGCGAGTTTGTGAAGGCGCAGGCCGAAAAACGCCGCTACGTCTTTGTCGGCGAGCCCCTTGTTCGCTTTATGATCGACCCTCAGCTGCGCGCCGGCAAGTTCTCGGTCTTTGCCGAGAACGTCGACGCTCCCACGCTCGGCCGTCTGTACGAGGAAGAGCGCGCCTATCAAAATGGCCTGGGACAGAACAGCTCGGCCACAAGCCGTGCCGCAAGCGCCCCCCGCGCCGGTCAGCAGCAGTTTGCATCGCCGCAGCAACACCCGGCCGCCATGCCCCAGCAGCAGCCGACACCCCGCGCTGCCACTCCCGACCCGCTCGCTGTGGCCGACCCCTTTGCACCCAATGTCCCCGATCCCGCAGCCCCCATCCCTGTGCCGCAAACCGTCTCTCGCGACGCACTTGCCGGTATGGGCGGAGCGGCTGCCACTGGCGCCGCCGTGGGCCTTGGCGCTGCGACCAGCATCGCCTCCAACATGGCAAGCCCCCGCGCCCCGCAGCGTCCGCTCGCCCAACTCGTCGACGTCGTGAGCGGCGAGAGCCACAACATCACCTCCGCGCAGGTGACCATCGGTCGTGAGCGCTCGGTATCCGACATCGCCCTGCGCGACCCCAACGTGTCGCGCCGTCATGCCCAGCTCACCTTTACCGGCTCTGACTGGTCGATCGAGGACCTCAACTCCACCAACGGCACGCTCGTCAACAACCGCCGCATCACGCGCTGCCCGCTGCGCAACGGCGATCTGCTAACGTTTGGCCTGAGCACCTTTGAATTTAGGGGTTAATCGCTTATGAACATCGATATCGTCCTTTTTGCAGGCCGCATCGTACTGGTCGTCCTGCTTTATATCTTCTTGTTCGCCGTCATGAAGACCGGCGTGGGGCTCGTGCGCGGCCAGCGCCGCGACTCTGCCATCTGGACGATCGATGTGGACAAGGGCCCGCGCGGCATCCGCGGTATTCACGTGGATATGCTTGGCCCCGTCATCGTCGGTCGTTCGCCGTCATCTGACATCTGCATCAACGAGCCGTTTGTCTCTGCCTCGCATGCGCGTTTTTCGCTGCAGGGCCCGGCACTTATTATCGAGGACCTCAACTCGCTCAACGGCACCCTTGTTAACGGCCGCCAGCTGGTGGAGCCCGCAACGCTGCGCGAGGGCGACGAAGTCCAGATTGGCGACGTGGTCATGAAGGTGAACCGTCGATGATCGACGAGGAGAACAAGTCCGCAACCATGTCCGAGGCACTGGCTGCCCCCGCGGCCGTGCCGGCCCATGCCGCCCCGGCGGGCCCTGCGCCCGTTGAGCCCGAGGACACCGTGTTCTCCCTGCCTCTTTCGCATGTAACGCAAGACCATCCGATGCCCATCGATGGCCAGGATGAAGATACTTCCACCGATGCCCCCATCGGCGCGCACGCCGTTGCCGATCAACCTTCGGCACCGGAAACTACACCTGCGCCGGCCCACTTTGCCGAGTCTGTCGCCGCGGCAATCGATGAGAGCGCCGCGGTGTTTTTGGCCCCCGAGCCCACGGCACCGGTGTTTCCCGTAGTTCCAGCACCCACCGCAGCGCCCGAGCCCGCATCTACACCGGCACCCGCGGCGGCATCCTCCCCCGCGGCCGCATCGGCGCCCGAGGCTGTGCAGCCTACGGCCGAAGAGATGCCCGTCGCAGCGACGGAGGACGCCTCTCAGCCCCACAGCACGCCCGCGCCCGCGCACTTCGCGGCACCCGAGCCCGCAGCCGTCGCCCCGCAAGACGAAGAGCCTGCCGACAACACAACCGAAGTGCCCGCCACGTCTAAAGTCGACGATCCGAGCAACGAGGCCAACGCCGTCTCGCCCGGCGACACGGCCGAGATTGATGTCGCCGCCGTGGAGGCCAAGCTCAAGGACCCTGGTTCGACCATGAGTTTTGAGCCGCTGACCGACGAGCGCATCGAGACCGATTCGACCTACGATGCCGGCACCACCACGCAACTCATGTGGGGCGCCCGCTCCGATGTTGGCTGCGTGCGTCCGCACAACGAGGACTCCTACCTGGTACAGTCGCCGCTCTTTTGCGTGTGCGACGGCATGGGTGGTCACGCCGCCGGCGAGGTAGCCTCCTCCATCGCGGTCGAGACCATCGCCAAGACGGCGCCACAGGCTGCCGACGCCGCGCGCCTAGCCGCAGCCGTCGAAGCTGCCAACGCCGCCGTCATCGAGGCCGCACTCAACGGCCTGGGCAAGCCCGGTATGGGCTGCACGGCGACCTGCGCCTATATCGAAAACGACATGCTCGCCATCGCCCACGTGGGCGACTCGCGCGCCTATCTGCTCCACGAGGGCACGCTCATCCGCGTGACCCGCGACCACTCCTATGTGGAGGAGCTCGTGGACGCTGGCGAAATTACGGCCGATGAGGCGCGCGTCCATCCCAACCGCTCGGTTATCACGCGTGCGCTGGGTTCGGACCCCGCCATGTATGCCGACCACTTTACCCTGCACATCGAAGAGGGCGATCGCCTGATCCTGTGCTCGGACGGCCTTTCGAGCATGATTCCCGATAGCGAAATCGAAAACATCGCCACGCAATCGTCTACGGCGCAGATTTGCGTCGACAACCTGGTGGACGCCGCGCTCGCTGCCGGCGGCCACGACAACGTGACGGTAGTCGTTGTGGACCTGGTCGACGACGGCGTCATGCGCGAGGCGAAGCGTGTTCGCCGCCGCAACGTCACCATTGCCGCCATCCTGGGCATCGCTTTTGTGCTGGCGGCAGCCATCTGGGCCTACGCGGGCGTCACCGGCTCGTATTACCTGGGCACCTACAAGGACACCGTCGCGGTCTACCGGGGCATTCCCGGCAAGCCGCTCGGCCTTAAGCTGCACTGGCTCGAGAGCACGACCGCCATCAAGCTATCCGACCTACCCGAAGACACGCAGAATCGTCTGAAAGCAGGCATTCCGCAAACGAGTGTTGACGACGCGCAGGACACTATCTCCAAGTACCGTCATCAAATCGATGAGGAACAGACCCGCCAGGTGATCGACGCGCAAACGATTCGCGACAACACCGACCAGGAATCGACTTCCAAATCGAATTCCGAAAAAACCGCCGAACAGTCCGCCGAGGCCGAAGCCTCCGATAAGAATTAGAAAGGGAGTGCCGCTTATGAGTCGCCGCAACACCGAAATGCTCTTGCTCATCGCCTCGGCGTTCCCCGTCATCCTGCTGTATGCGATGTACGTGCTCACCGCAGGCGCTTCCATCTCGTTTGAAACGCTCGCCGTGCCGATCGGTCTTTTTGCCGCCTTCGCCGCGGCGCATATCGCCGTGCGCATCCTGGCGCCCGGTGCCGATCCGGCCATCCTGCCCATCGTCTTTGTGCTTTCGGGTATCGGCATCACGTTCGTAACGCGTCTGGCACCCGCCCTCGCCATCTCGCAGCTCGTCATTCTGTTTGTCTCGGTGGCACTGATGGTGGGCACGCTCGCGATGATCAAGAATCTCGATGTGGTCATGCGCTACAAGTACACCTTTGGCATCATCGGCATCATCTTGCTGATGCTGCCCATCTTTATCGGCACCACCATCTCGGGCTCCAAGCTGTGGATTCGCATCGCCGGCTCCACCATCCAGCCCGGCGAGTTCGCCAAGATTTTTATCGTATTGTTCTTGGCCGGATACCTAGCCGAAAACCGCGAGCTACTCTCCATCTCCAATCGTAAGATCTTGGGCCTCAAGGTCCCGCGCCTGCGCCTGCTGCTACCGCTGTTCGCTGTGTGGGGTGTATGCCTTCTGGTCGTTGTCTTCGAGCGCGACTTGGGCTCCGCCGTGCTGTTCTACACCATCTTCTTGCTGATGCTCTACGTCGCCACGGGACGTTTCTCGTATGTCGTCATCGGCCTTGCGCTTTTGGCAGTGGGTGCCGTGGGCGCCTACAAGTTCCTGTCGCATGTCCAGGTACGTTTCCAGATCTGGGCCGACCCCTTTAAGGATGCCCAGGGCCAGGGCTACCAGATTGTGCAATCCCTTTTCTCGTTGGCTGACGGCGGTCTTATCGGCGTTGGCATCGGTAATGGCATGGCCAATAACATCCCCGTCGTCGAGTCCGACTTCATTTTCTCGGCCATCGGCGAGGAAATGGGCCTTTTGGGCGGCGGCGCCGTACTCGTCCTGTTTATGCTCTTTGCCGTGCGAGGCCTGACCACGGCCGCCCGCGCTAAGTCCGACCTTGCCGCATTTAGCGCCACGGGCCTTACGGCCGCCATTAGCTTCCAGGCCTTCTTGATCGTTGGCGGCGTTACCCGCCTGATTCCGCTGACCGGCGTCACCCTGCCCTTTATGAGCCAGGGCGGCTCCTCGCTGCTGGCGAGCTTTATCATTGTCGCGCTTTTGCTGCGCGCCGGTGACGAGGCAACCGGTCGCGAGGCCGAGCTCACCGGCACCGGCACCATGGCCGCCATCACTGACGACCAGGTCGCTTCTGCCGCGGCGCATGCCGGCACGCGCTTCGCTTCTTCGTCTTCCTACGGCCGTGGCAGCCACTCCACCGGCTCGCGCATGCGTCGTCGCCTGCTCGATACGCCCGAATCTGGCGTGCTCGGCCGCGTGGCGCTCGCCAACCGCCTAACCCGCGCGGTGTTTGCCTTTACGGCCCTGTTCGCCATCCTCATCGGCAACCTCACCTATGTCCAGGTCATCAAGGCCAAGGATTACCAGGATATGCCGACCAACAATCACACCATCGCCCGTTCCAAGTACATCCAGCGCGGCTCCATCATCACGTCCGACGGCGTGACGCTGGCCGAATCGCTGCAACAGGAGGACGGCACCTACGTACGCTCCTACCCTAACGGCAACCTGGCCGCCCATGTGGTTGGCTATGTGAGCCAGCAGTACGGTACCGCCGGCATCGAGAGCGTGATGAACGACACGCTCACCGGTTCCAAGGATTACTCCAGCTGGAACAACGCCATCGCGTCGCTCGCGGGCCAAAACCAGCCGGGCAACACCGCCAAACTCACCATCGACTCCCGCATCCAGACGGCCGCCGAACAGGCTCTCAAGGGCTTTAAGGGCGCCGTTGTGGTCATGGACCCGCGCACTGGCGCGGTGCTCGCATGCGCCAGCTCGCCCACCTACGACAACACCAACATCGACGCCCTGCTGCAATCGGGCGGCGGTGAGGACAGTTCTATGTACGACCGCGCCATGGACGCCCTCTATACTCCGGGCTCCACGTTTAAGGTCGTCACGCTTTCGGCGGCACTCGAGACCGGCACCGCAAGCCTTTCGAGCACTTACCAGGCGCCCGGTTCCATGGATATCGGCAATGCACCGGTCACCAACTCCGCCAATGAGAGCTACGGCACGATTAGCCTGCAGCAGGCCTTTGCCGTGTCGTCCAACGTCGTCTTTGGTCAGGTGGCAAACGAGGTCGGCGCCAGCTCGCTCGTACAGTTCGCCAACGCCTTTGGCTATGGCCAAAAGCTCGGTCAGGACCTAACCGCCGTGGCGTCCATCATGGCCGACCCCTCGCTCATGACCGAGTGGGAAATCGCCTGGGCCGGCGCCGGCCAGCCCGTCGGCATGGACCACACGCCGGGTCCGCAGACCACCGTCATGCAGAACGCCGTTATCGCGGCGGCCATCGCCAACAGCGGCGTCGTCATGGACCCGTTCTTCGTTGCCCAGGTGCTCGCCCCAGACGGAACCGTGGTCAAGACCACGCAGTCCCGCTCACTGGGCCAGGCCGTCAGCGCCACCACGGCCGAACAGGTCAAACAGGCCATGCTCGACGTCGTTCAATCCGGCACCGGCACCGATGCCCAGATTCCGGGCGTCAAGGTTGCCGGCAAGACCGGCTCTGCCGAGACCGTCGGTACCAACGTCAACTCGATGTTCGTCGGTTTTGCGCCTTACGATTCACCCACGGTCGCCATCTCGGTAGCCTTGGAGGATTACGACAAGCACGACGTCGAGGCGGCAAAGATCGCCGGCATCGTCCTGACCGCGGCACTTGCCGCCCAGGGAGCGTGATGCCCGTGATTGATGCGCAAGCATGGGGCGTGCCGCGGCCGATAACACTAGCGGCAATGCGCCACACGGCCCCAGCGGCCTCAAATTTGGTACTACACACATCGTTGAGCGAATAGTCATGTTAGGAGCAGGAATGGAACAGAGGGTCCTCGGGGGAAGATACCTCCTCAAGGATAAGGTAGGAACGGGCGGCATGGCGACCGTCTACCGTGCACAGGACCAGGTCCTCGACCGCACGGTAGCTATCAAAATCATGCTGCCGCAATATGCCGGCGACGCCACCTTTGCCGCACGCTTTAAGCAGGAGGCCCAGGCAGCGGCCGGTCTCTCCTCCCCCTATATCGTGGGCGTCTACGATTGGGGCAAGGACGGCGACACCTATTACATCGTCATGGAGTACCTGCGCGGCACCGACCTTAAGAGCGGCATCAAGAGCCACGGCGCCCTTGACCCCAAAAAGGTCGCTCAGATCGGCTCGCAGATCAGCTCCGCACTTTCGGTCGCCCACAAGCACGAGATCATCCACCGCGATATTAAGCCGCAGAACATCATGGTGCTGCCCGACGGCAACATCAAGGTCATGGACTTTGGCATCGCGCGCGCCAAGAACAGCCACCTTACGCAGGACAACAACGTTTTGGGCACCGCCCACTACGTAAGCCCCGAGCAGACCCGCGGGCAGGATCTAGGCCCCACCTCGGACATTTACTCGCTGGGCGTCGTGATGTACGAGTGCGCCACCGGCCGCGTGCCTTTCGACGGCGACGATGCCATCTCGGTCGCACTCAAGCAGGTCAACGAGCTGCCCGTGCCGCCGAGCCAGATCAACTCCGGTGTCGATGCCGATCTTGAGCGCATCATCCTCAAGTGCATGGAAAAAGATCCGGCTAACCGTTTCCAGACGGCCGACGAGCTGCGTCAGGTGCTCAACAGCTACCTGTCTGGTCGCGCCGTCAACGTGCCGGAGCCTACGCGCGTTATCGGCGCCGTTGGCGACCTGGGTGCCACCAAGACCCGAGAGCTATCCGACCAGACGCGCGCCATGGTACGCCCCGTCTCGGGCGTGAGCGGACAAAATAACGCTCGCAGCTCCGTCTCGGGTTCAACCGGCTCTTACGCCACCGAGCAGCCCAAATCCAACAAGAACAAGATCATCGCCGCCGTAGTTGCTGCGGTAGCCGTAATCGGCGTCATCGTGGCCTTTGCCACCGGACTCTTTGGCGGCGAGCAGGTCCCGGTTCCCGATGTGTTGGGTAAGGACCAGCAGACCGCCGTCGAACTGATTAAGGATGCCGGCCTTGACGTCGGAACCATTGACCAGAGCTACAACGACGACGCCGACGAGGGGAAGGTTGTCGAGCAGACTCCTAACGGTCACACCAAGAAGCCCAAGGGCACCAAGGTGAATCTGGTAATCTCCAAGGGTCCCAAGCCCTCCGAGAAGGTTGATGTCCCGCAGCTCGTTGGTCTGACCAAGGACCAGGCAGAGGCGGCGCTGGCAAGCGTCGGCCTTAAGGGCAATGCCACCGAGGAAGCCAACGAGGCCGAAAAGGGCGAAGTCTTTGAACAGGGCACCGATGCGGGCAAGGAAGTCGAGAAGGGCACGACCATTTCGTACAAAGTCTCGAGTGGACCCGACACCACCTCCGTTCCCGATCTGACCGACATGACCGAGGCTCAGGCACGCAACGCCCTCGATATGGCCGGCTTCGGCGTCGATGTGACCTACCAGGAGAACGATTCCGTCACCGAGGGCACCGTCATTAGCTGGAACCCCAGCGGTAAGCAAAAGCCCGGCGCCACGATTACCGTCGTCATCGCCAAGAAGTCCGGCAAGGCAAACGTTCCGGGCAACCTATACGGCAAGAGTATCTCCTCCGCCGTCACCGCGCTCAACAACGCCGGATTCTACAACATCGCATTCTGCGATCAGAACGGCAACCCCGTGAGTGGTAACGAAAACGCCACCGTGACGGGCGTCTCCCCCACTGGCAAGCAGTCCACCGACAGCACGATCACGCTGACGGTTTCGATTTCTGGCTCTGGCACCGATTCAGGCGACGATTCCGGCACGACCAACTAGTCATCGAGACATTGCCCACAGCGGCTGATGCCGCAAACATATTCGCTCACAGGCGCCCGCTTGCTCCCCCAGCAAGCGGGCGCTTTCTTTATCCGAAGCAGCGAAAACTACGGCATGCCTTTAAACCAGAAGAGCCCGGTACCGCAGCGGTACCGGGCTCGATATTGCTCTGGTGCCCCCGGGCGGATTCGAAAACTCCCCCCGCGGGGAAATCGGTGACGCGGGTGTCGACGGCCCGAATCCGCCGGCGGCCCCCCACAAACCAGAAACGGCGCCGCTCCCGCGACGCCGTCATATTCCCTGGTGCCCCCGGGCGGATTCGAACCGTCGACACCCGCTTTAGGAGAGCGGTGCTCTATCCCCTGAGCTACGGAGGCATGTTGTACTAGTGTAGCAGATTTGCGCCACTGCCATGCAGCGCATAGCCACTCTTCGAAGTTACGGTGGAGCAGCCCTCCGGAAAGCGTGTCCCACTATCCAGACGAATTCTGGGACGGGCTTTCCGGATGGGGCCTCTCTAGGAAACTACGACCCGAAATTTGAGCTCGAAACGGGATATGGTTTCCCAAATGAGCCTGTTCCGGAAACTGCATCCCAGAATAGGCGCTCAAACTGGGATGATATTTCCCCAGCGAATCCCGCGAAGAGCTACAGGTAGTCATTGGGGACGTTCTTTAATGACTAGTCGTATAAGAACGTCGCAGGCGACTAGTTGCCTTTGTGGAAAAGGCCTTTGATAACGGAGGGGATGCTCTTGGCGCCCTTGGCCGTCACATCGATAAAGTCAGGCGAACGCACAAGCTTATCCTCGTCGACGTACTTGCGAACTGCACGAAGCGTCTCTTTGTCGTCGCGCGTCGAAAACGTAAAGTGGCCGTTATCCTTGGTAAAGATAGCAAAACGCGTGATCTTCTTAGTGCCGCGCAAAACCTCGGCGGCAATATAGTCGACCTCGTCCCACGGAATTTGAATAAAATCCTCGGGATTGCGCTCGTTGTAATACTCGAACGCCTTATTGCCCACCATCACGTTACCGTGGCTGGTAAGCCCCATCAGGCAGGTTGCCGGTGTTGCCAGATCGACCGTGCTGTTCTGAGATTGCGCCATGCGCGCCTCGCCCTCCAAATAAAACAATCGGACCGCATCCAGTGTACCCACCGGGTGCGGTCCGTTTCAATGGCTCAAAAGCCCTTGCCTAGCAACTCTCGGTCTTAAGCCGAAGCGTGCTTACATGAAGCCGCAAACGCGACCGATGATACCGACGGCGAAGAGAGCCAGGATGATGACGATCGGGCTGACCTTCTTCTTGAGCAGCTTGCAGACGAACAGCGTCAGGCACACGGCAGCAAGGCCGGGGATGAGCTGATCGAGGTTAGCCTGAAGCGTGGTGACCTTCACCTGATCAAGGGCGGTAGCACCGACGGAGTTGTACATCGTCAGCGCTTCCTTGATGCCCTCGGCACCGGAAGGCAGGTTAGCCCAGTCAATGAAGGCGCCGGCAGACTGCGTGACCTTGGAGACGACCGGGGTGAAGGAGATGGACACCCAGCGCTCGACCAGGGCGCCGATGATGAACATGCCCAGGATGGAAGCACCCTCGGTGACCTTGCCCATCAGACCGCCGGAGAGGTCCTTGGCGATGGAGGAGCCGACCTTATAGCCAAACTCCTGCGTGTACCACAGGAAGGCGTAACGGATGATGTTCCACGCGAAGAAGAACAGCAGCGGACCGGCGATGCTGCCGGACAGGGCCAGGGAAGCGCCCAGAGCGCCCAGGATCGGGCGAAGGGTGAACCAGAAGGCGGGGTCGCCGACGCCGGCGAGCGGGCCCATCATACCGACCTTGACGCCCTGAATGGCGACGTCATCGATCGGTGCACCGTTGGCGCGCTCCTCCTCGAGAGCGAGGGTAACGCCAATGACGGGGGCGGAAACATAGGGATGGGTGTTATAGAACTCCAGGTGGCGCTTAAGCGCGGAAATCTGGTCGTCCTTGCTGGTGTAGAGCTTCTTGATCGCAGGGATCATTGCGAAGCACCAGCCGCCATTCTGCATACGCTCGTAGTTCCACGAGCCCTGAAGGAACTGATGACGGAAGCAAACCTTCTTGCGGTCAGCCTTGGTGAGCTGAATCTTGTTCTCTGCCATATGTATCACTCCCCTCCTACTCGTAATCGTTCAGAATGTCGCCGAGCGGGTCACCGGAGCCACCGCCCATGCCGCCACCCTGCTTGGCCAGATCCTTGAGGCCAAGGTAGATGAGGGCAAGGGAGATGCCGATGAGGCCAAGAGCAATCAGCGTGAGCTGAGGGATGGCAGCAAGGACAAAGCCGAGGATGAAGAACGGCCAGGTCTCCTTGGTGGCCATCATGTTGATGACCATGGCGTAACCGACGGAAGCGACCATGCCGCCGCCGACAGCCATGCCGCCGGACAGCCAGTCGGGCATAGCGTTAAGCGCGTTGGTAACTGCCTCGGCCGGGATGATGCACAGAAGTACTGCCGGGATGGCGATACGAAGGCCCTGCATGAGGATGGCGGCGTACTGCCAGCGCTCGATGCCGGAGAAGTCGCCCTTCTCGGCGCAACCGTCCATGGCGTGAGCGATAGCGGTAGCCAGGGTACGGCAGATCATGGTCAGGAACAGGCCAGCGACCGACAGCGGGACTGCGACGGCGATGGCGGCGGTAACGGCCTTGGCCGAATCGGTGGCGCCACCGTTGAGGGCGAGCACCATGATAATCGAAGAAGCGACCGAGGCCAGAGCGGCGTCAGGCGCGACGGCGGCGCCGACGTTAGCCCAGCCAAGGGCCATCATCTGGAGCGAACCGCCCAGGAGGATGCCCTCCTGAAGGTGACCGGTTACGAGACCGATAAGCGTGCATGCCACGAGCGGCTGATGGAACTGGAACTCATCCAGAATGCCTTCCATACCGGCAAGCAACGCGACAATCGCAACAAGCAGAATAGTGATTGCAGACATGTATCGGACCCTCCTTTACTATGCTTGAGCGGCCAGTTCGGCCTTAGCTTTCTTCAACATGGCGTCGAGATCCTCGGAGGAATCCGAAGGAACCTTGCGGACCTCGAACTTGACGCCCTTGGCCTTGAGGGCCTCGAGAGTCTTAACGTCGTCATCGCCCATAGCGACGGCGTTGGTGACGACGACCTTGCCCTTGGAGTGAGCCATGGAACCGATGTTGACTTCCTTGATGTCGACGCCGGCCTCGATAGCCTTGAGCAGATCCTGCGGGTTCTCAAAGAGCAGCATGGCCTTGGTGTCACCAAAGCGCGTGTCCTTGACAACCTCGGCCATCTTCTTGATGGGCACGACGTTGGCATGGACTCCCGGAGGGGCAGCCTGCTCGATCATGGTCTTGCGGAGCTCGTCGTGAGCAACGCCGTCGGAAACCACGATGATGCGGTTGGGGTTGATCTGCTTGGTCCACGTGGTGGCCACCTGACCATGCAGCAGACGGGTGTCGATACGGACGTGGGCGATCTTGATGTGCCCATCGCCGATGACCGTTCCCGGAGGGATGGCGCCTGCAGGAGCAGCGGCGGCCGTGGCCGGCTTCTTCTCCTCGGGCTCCAGAGACTCGGGCTTGACGCGCACGCCAGCCTTAGCCTCAGTCACGAGATGTTTTGCGATCGCATGTGCAGTGTTCTTTGCGTCAAAGCGCTGCGAATATGCCTCGATGAGCATAGGCAGGTTGACACCGGTGACGATAGCCCAGGAATCGTGGCCCTCGATGAGACCGCTGATCTGGTTGAACGGCGTGCCGCCCCACAGATCAACGAGGAAGAGCACCTGCTCCTGGTCCTCGAAGGAAGCGATTGCTTCCTCGACCTTGGCACGGAAGTCGTCGGGGCCCATGCTCGGCTCGAGCGAGACCACGGCCACAGACGGCTGATCGCCAAAGACCATCGAGCCCGTCTGCTTGATTCCGGCTGCCAAGTCCCCGTGGCTAGCAAGAACAATACTTACCATCACATAACCTCCTCTTTGTCTACGTATTTCCTACACGACATGAAAGGAGTATACCTGTTCGTCCTGTAAAATTATAGAGAAAAATGCGAATGATTGGATAATTTGTTTAAACGTCTAGGTTTGTTACAAGTTGATTACGTTACTGCTTTTTGACGGATTACACGCCAAGGCGTCACTTATCAAGCCATTCATTTTACAGATACAAGCAGGCTGGTCATTAATATCGATTTTAGGCAAGCGCGAATGCGCTTGTACTGCAGTTATTTTGTTTAAACAGACATAACTTGACTATTAGCGTGACTTATGCACTAACGTAAGTAGTCATTGGGGACGTTCTTAAACGACTAGTCGAACAAGAACGTCCCCAACGACTAGGGGCTAGACGATGTGGAGGGGGTTGGCAGCGTCGACGGCATCGGGGGCGTCGGAGAGGCCGTCGGGAGCAGCATCTGGCGGGTCCTCGTCGGGGGTCTCAATCTGCTTGATCATGACCTCCTGGCCCTGCAGCAGGTATGTCTCGCCGCTACCGCAATGGGGACAGATTTTGCCGTGCTCGACCGTCGCATAGTCGCGGCCGCACGCCTCGCAATGCGTCACGGCCTCGACAGGATCCACGATAAGCTCCGTGCCCTCGGTGATAGGCTTTTTATCTGCCGCCCAGCGCCAAGCGTCGAGCAGCAAGTCGGGAACGACGCCCGAGACCTCGCCCAGCAGCAGCGTGACGCTCGAAACGCGACTCACGCCATTGGCGCGCGCCACGTTCTCGACATCGCGAATAATGTGATAGACGATTCCCAATTCATGCAAGGCGAAAACCCTTCTGCAGCGGTTGATACGATGTCAACCCATATATCAGCGAGCGGCGATCCAGGTGCCCCAGGTTGCCCCGAAACAAGGCGTCCGCTGGGCTTTTGCCCGCGGCGCCGCAGTTGAGGGGCAAGATGGGGTATCTGGGCGCCGCGCATCGTCGGCAGTGCCGCCGTTCGTTAGAACGGCGGAACCTCATTACTTCTTCCCGAATTTGATCTTGATGGCACGCTTGAGCGCATACTTGCCCAAGCTGGGGAGCTTTTGCTCGTATTTGACCATCGTGGAGCACTCGGGGCGGTCGCGATCCAGGTGGATGGCATCGAACGCGCACTTGGTGGTGCACAGACCGCAGCCGATGCACTTGTTGGGGTCGACGATCGAGGCGCCGCAGCCCAGACAACGGGCGGTCTCGGCGCGTACCTGCTCCTCGGTAAAGGTCTCGACGTACTCGCTAAAGGGCGCGGCCTTCTCGCGCTCGCGGTCGACATGTGCCACCTCGCGGCTCGCGTTGTCGTAGCTCTCGATAACGACATCGTCGCGGTCGAGCGCGATGTAGCGGCGCTGGTTGCGGCCGATGGTGAGCGTGGAGCCCGGTTGCACAAAGCGGTGGATGGACACGGCGGCCTCGTGACCGGCAGCGATGGCGTCGATGGCAAAGCTCGGACCGGTGTAGACGTCGCCGCCCACAAAGATGTCGGGCTCAGCGGTCTGGTAGGTCTGAGGATCGGCAAGGGCACCCTGGCCGCGGCCAAGCTCCACCTTGGAGCCAGCCAGCAGGTCGCCCCACACGATGGACTGACCGATCGACATGACCACGCGGTCGGCGTCGACACGACGCAGGTCGTTCTCGTCGTACTCGGGCGCAAAACGGCCCTCGTCGTCAAAGACACGCGTGCAGCGCTTGAAGGTGATACCGCACACACGACCGGCCTCGTCCAGATGGACCTCCTTGGGGCCCCAGCCGCAGCTGATGTGGGCGCCGTCCTCAACGGCCTCGCGACGCTCCTCCTCGCTGGCGGGCATCTGGGCCTCGCTCTCCAGGCAGAACATCTCAACGTGCTCGGAACCCAAACGGCAGGCGTTGCGCGCGACGTCGACAGCCACGTTGCCGCCGCCCACCACGATGGTGCGGCCGGGCAGCGTGTCGATCTTGCCACTGTTAACCTCGCGCAAAAAGTCGACGGCCACGGTCACGTCCTCGGCATCCTCGCCCGGAATACCGGCGAGGCGGCCGCCCTGGCAGCCAATGGCAACATAAAAGGCCTTAAAGCCCTGCTCGCGCAGCTCGTCGAGCGTCACATCGCGACCGACCTCCACGCCATAGCGGAACTCGGCGCCCATCAGGCGAATGACCTCGACCTCGGCCTCGATCACATCCTTCTGCAGCTTAAAGCTGGGAATGCCATAGGTGAGCATGCCGCCCGGACGCTCATTCTTCTCGAACACGACGGGCTTGTAGCCCTTCTCGGCCAGGTAGAAAGCGCAGGACAGGCCGGCCGGACCGGCACCGATGATGGCGATCTTCTGGTCGAAGCCGCCGGCACGCGTCGGGGTCACCACAGGTGGGACATAGCGGGTCGCGGCATCCAGATCGCGCTGGGCGATAAACTTCTTGACCTCGTCGATGGCCACGGCCTCGTCCACGCGACCGCGGGTGCAGGCATCCTCGCAGCGGCGATTGCACACACGGCCGCAGATAGCGGGCAGCGGGTTCTCGCGCTTAATGAGCGCTAGCGCCTCGTCATAGCGGCCCTGCGCCGCGAGCTTCAGATAGCCCTGAACGGCAATGTGCGCGGGGCAGGCCGTCTTGCAGGGCGCGGTGCCGGAATCGTGTGTCTCGATGCGGTTGTCGTTGCGGTAATTGGGCGACCACTTGGTGTGGTCCCACTTGGTGGCATCGGGCAGCTCCTGGCGCGGATACTCGGGCACCTGTCCGCCGGCCTTTTTGCTGCAGAGCTTCTGGCCGAGCTTGGCGGCACCAGCCGGGCACACCTCAACGCAGCGACCGCAGGCTACGCACTTGTCCTTCTCGACCTTGGCGACATAGGCCGAGCGCGACAGGTTAGGCGTGTTGAACAGCTGCGAGGTGCGCAGGGCGTAGCACACGTTGACGTTGCAGTTGCAGATGGCGAAGATCTTGTTCTCGCCGTCGATATTGGTGATCTGGTGCACAAAGCCGTTGTCCTCGGCCTGGCGCAAGATGTCATATACCTCCTCACGCGTCACATAATGGCCGCGGTCGGTCTCAACCACATAGTCGGCCATATCGCCCACGGCAATGCACCAGTCGGCGGGGTCGTCGGCGCAGCCCTCGCCCATCACACGACGACTCGCGCGGCAGCTGCAGATGCTGGCGGCATATTTGCCATCGTATTTGTCGAGCCAATGCTCGATATGCTCGATCGGCACCGAGGTGCTCGAAGCATCGATAGCCTTCTCGACCGGAATGACGTGCATGCCGATGCCGGCGCCTCCGGGCGGCACCATCGGCGTGGCTTTGGACAGCGGCCCCTTGGACGCCTGCTCAAAGAACTTGGCATAGACCGGATGCTCCTCGAGCTGGCTCACGCGCATGTTGAGGAACTCGGCGGAACCCGGCACCAGCATGGGCAGCACCCACTGCTTGGCGCGCTCGGGATTTTCCCAGTTGTACTCGAGCAGACCCGTGTAGCTCATGTCGTCGAGCATCTTCTCGATCTGGGCCTCGGGCATGCCGGTGAGCTTGACCATCTCGGGCAGCGTATAGGGACGGCGCATCTTCATCTTGCAGAGCACTTCGGCCTGCTCGTCGGTTGCGGCCTCGGCAAACGACCAGTACTCGTAGCCCAGCAGCTCGTCGCGGTGCAGCAGACGGTTGGTGCAATGCTCGCACAGCTTGACAATGGCCTCGCGCGGATGCTCCGGCAGCGGCGGCACGAACTCCGAACCGATGTCGGGCTCGGTGTAGCTAATTCCCGGTCCGTTGAGAATCATGGTTGTCCCTTCTCTTGCCGCAGCCCGACGAGGCCGCAGCGCCCCTCTTTTTTGCAGGCCGGGCATGCCCCCATGCCGTTCACCCGCCATTGTTGACATAATGTCAAAAATAGTATTGACGAACCGTCAACAATATTCAAGACTATTAGGCGAACGGTCGGGCCCAAACGGATGAAAGGCGGCAAGCGCATGAGCGATAACGCAGCGAGCACCCCTGTGGCCGACGCCGTCCCCACGCCCGACAGCGCGGCAAAGCGCCTGACAGGTGACGAGCGCCGTCGCGAGATTCTCGCCGCCGTGCGCGCCGTGAGCTCCGAGCTGGGCGTGTCCCATCTATCCGTCTCGGCCGTGACCAAGCGAGCCGGCTGCACGCGCTCGCTGTTCTACCACTACTTCGTCGACATGGACGCCGCCGTCACCGCCGTCATGGACGAGGCAATCGACGGTTTTATCTCCGAGCTCGAGCAGTGGAATGCCAGCCGCATCGTCGGTGATATCGAGGGCGCACTCGACACCGTCGCCCCGCTCTTTAAGCGCCTGGTTGTGAGCGGCCACGAGCTGCCGAGCACGCTCACCTCGAGCAGCGGCGCGCTCTACGGCGGCTTTCTGCACAACGTGGTCCAGCGCGTGGCGCAATACATCTGCGACACCACCGTGGTGGACTTTGTCGCCCATCATGACCTGCGCATCGACCATGTCTACGAGACGTTTTACACCCTCATCATGGGACTGTTGATGTACATCCGCACGCACCCCGATGTGCCCGACGAGACGGTTAAGGAGATTATCGCCTCGACACTCCACATCGAGGGCTACACCGCCAAGTATCCCGAGCGCAAGCCCAGGAACTGATGACATTTGGCCAAACTGCCCGCGACGGAAGAGGGGCCGCGGGCGTATGAAAGGAAAGCAGCATGCTGTTCGATGTTTGGGGTAGCGATACCCTTATCCACTGGGCCGGCTGGGCGATGGTCTTTATCGGCTTGATCGTACTCAACGAGGTCGGCCGCCGTACCAAGCTCGGCGCGGCCATCATCTTTGGCGTGGCTCCGCTGGCCATGACCATCTACTGCATCGCCATCGCCGTCGGCGTTTCGCAGGGTGCCGAGTGGGCGCTCACCAACCCCACCCATGTATACCAGAACAGCTGGTTCCATTACGCCAAGGTATACGCGGCGCTGGCCGGCTGCTGGGGCTTCATTGCCATTAAGTACCAGTGGGGCAAGATCGGCAAGGCGCATTGGTTCCGCGCATGGCCGTTTGTGATCGTCGCCATTAACATCTTGATCGCCGTCGTGTCCGACTTTGAGAGCGCCTATCACTTCTTTGTCCTGGGCGAGTCCACCTGGGTCACCTCCGAAGGTGCTACGCAGCTGGCCGGCTGGAACAACGTGTTCAACGGCATCGCGGGCATCATCAACATCTTCTGCATGACCGGTTGGTGGAGCGTCTACGCCTCCGAGGACAAGACCGACATGCTGTGGCCCGACATGACCTGGGTCTACATCATCGCCTACGACATCTGGAACTTCTGCTACACCTACAACTGCCTGCCCACCCACTCCTGGTTCTGCGGCTTTGCGCTGCTGCTGGCGCCCACCGTCGCCGCCTTTATCTGGAACAAGGGCGGCTGGATCCAGAACCGCGCCTTTACGCTGGCCATTTGGTGCATGTTTGCCCAGGTGTTCCCCTACTTCCAGGAGGAGTCCATCTTTGTGACGCACTCCACGCTCGACCCCAGCGCCGCCACCGCGGTCTCGATCGTCGCACTGGTCGCCAACATCGCCGCGATCATCTACGTCGCCTACCGTGCCAAGAAGCTCGGCCGCAACCCCTACAAGCAGGATGTCTTTGAGGGCACCAGCGATTGGGAGAAGGCCACTGCCCGTCGCGCCAAGGTTGATTACGCGCACGCCGAGTAACGCGCCTGACGCAAACATCGCTTGAGCACGAAGCGGCATAGCCGGCTCCGCGCAACTCAACGCACTGCAGAGCCCCCGAAACGTGATTCGTTCGCGTTCCGGGGGCCTTTTGCTGCCGCGAGGATACGGCCGAACGATACGCTCGGGTTAAATCGGATCTTATATTTCGCATGCGCTTTATATGGCTCCATTTTTGGGTACAGTGTTGAGCCGATATTGCATTGGGGGATATATGAGCGATGAGACACGTGGCCGCGAGGATGCGGCCCAGGATGCGGAAGCATGTGCCGAGGCCCTGGAGAGCCTTGACCGGATTGCGCTAGACGAGCTCTCGTTGAGCGATTTGGCCGTCGACGCGCAGGACGAGGTGTGCGAAGGCACTGAGGACGAAGGCAGCGACGCCAAAGACGCTTCTGACGAGGCCGAAGCCGAAGCCGAAGCCGAAGCCGAAGCCGAAGAGGACGATAGCAGGGACGACGTCCAGTCGGAATCCGCCTCGGGAGAAGAGACCGCCCTGCTTGGCAGCTTGCCTGCCGATGACTCGCTCACCCGCGAGCTTCCTGGCCTGGGTTCTGCGCCGGCCGTCGACGAGACCATCGCCATGGGCGATATTCCCCTGCCGTCCGTTCCCTCGGCACGCGAAGCCGAGGCTCGCCATCACAAGATGTCGCCCAAGCGACGCAATTTGATGGTTGCCGGCGTCGTTGCCGCCGCGCTCGTTGCCGGCGGCGCGGGCTATGCCGCTTGGAACGGATACCAACAAGAACAGGCCGCCGTCGCTGCCGTCAACGCCCACACCATGATGTCGGTGCAGATTGGCGTACATGCCGCAGGGCTCGACTGTTCCACCGGCTCCAAGATTCCCGTGCAGGTGAGCGGGCAAGACTCTGACGGCTCCTCCGTGAGCGAGACGCTCTATGTTGATGAGCACGGTCGCGGTATTAAGCTGCTGCCTGGCGACTATACGCTCTCCATCGCTGGGTCCCCCATCGCAGCTGACGGTACCATTTACACCGTGCCAACCACCAAGGCGCAGGTTAGCGTAAAGAGCGACGGGCAGGACCTGAGCGCTCAGGCATCCTTTAAGCTTAAGGTACCTTCGGCAGACACGGTGACCGACGACCAGATCGATGCCGCGGCCAAGTACGCCGAGGAGGGTGGCGCGAGCTCTGCCGCGGTCGCAAAGGTGCTCCAGCAGGCGGCAACCGCGCGCCGTGACGCCGCCGTCAATGCCATGAGTTCCCGCGAGGCGCAGGCGGCCCGCGACGCCGATGCTCGGCATAAGGCAACGAACCTGTATCAGCTCGATATTCCCGTTGAGTGGTACGGCAAAGTCGCGACTTGGCAAAACGGCAATACGCTGTGCATCTATCTTGCCAGCGACAGCAATACGCCGATCGCGACGCTTGTCGCAGTGCGCGACGGCGAGAGCTTTACGCCCGATAAGGGCGATACGGTTTTAGGTGCGGCAAGCCTTGGCAACGGCTACACGGTCTACGCCAGCGGCCCCGTCTATCCGTATGTGGTGCCCCAGACCATCAACGGGCGCACGCAAGACCCCGTGTCGACCTACCCCATGGACACGGCCATCGAGCTTGTCGAGCTTACAACCGGCAACCGCTATACCTATAGCCAGATCAAGAACGTACTGGTCGACAAAGACGGCAAGGCAGACGCCGCGACCAAACTCGAGACCGACTACCTCGCCCAGATTCTGATGCCAAGCATCAAGGCCCAAGACTAGCCGGCCGCAGCGAGGGTAGCTAATTTGGGACGGGGCTTTTTTAGCTGCCCCGACCGTTAATCGACTAAACCGGCACATTACCAGCCGGGGCAGCTAAAAAAGCCCCGTCCCAAATTAGCTACCCTGCAGGAGTTAGCGCCACGGATCGGCTTCGAACATCGGCTCGCGCTCGGGGCGGCGATCGCTGTAGGGATCGTAGCCGTCGTCGTCCTCGTTCTCGGCACGGATGTAGGGGTCGCGCGGCTTGGGTGCCGGCTTAGGCGCAGGCTTGGGTGCGGCGGGCGCTGACTCAGGCGCCGGTGCGTTCGTCTCGTTCTCGTCTTTCATCTGCATAGCTCCTTGCCATGTACTCATGTTCAACACCATCGATTGTCGCACGAAAAAGGGCGGCGGACCCAATTGGATCCGCCGCCCTTGGCGTTTGGCACAAAAGGTAGATTTTAAGGCATGGCCCAACAATCTACTCGGCGTCGGGCACCTCATAGGTGGCAGACGGCGTGTTATCGCACACGACGGTAAAGGCACCGTCCTTGTCGACGTCAACCGTCACCTGATCACCCTCGCGCACCGTACCGTCGATGATAGCGGCGGCGATGGCGTCCACGACCTCGCGCTGCACCAGACGCTTGAGCGGACGGGCACCAAAGACCGGGTCCAGACCGCCCACGGCGAGCATCTGCTTGGCCGCCGGGGTGATGGCAAGCGTCATGCGCTCCTTGGCCAGACGTGCGCGGACGTCGGCGAGCTGAATATCGACGATCTTTTCGATCTGCGCCATGCCGAGCGGATGGAACACCACGGTATCGTCGATACGGTTGAGGAACTCGGGACGGAAAGTCTGAGCCATGGCCGCGTCAACCTGATGGCGCATCTCCTCCTCGTCCTTGCCCGAAAGATCGGCGATGGCCTTGGAGCCCACGTTGGACGTCATGATGATGATCGTGTTCTTGAAGGACACCTGACGACCCTGACCATCGGTCAGACGACCGTCGTCGAGCACCTGCAGCAGCACGTTGAAGACATCCGGGTGAGCCTTCTCCATCTCGTCGAGCAAGATCACGGAGTACGGGCGACGGCGCACGGCCTCGGTGAGCTGTCCACCCTCGTCGTAGCCCACGTATCCCGGGGGCGCACCGATCAGACGCTGAACGCTGAACTTCTCCATGTACTCGGACATGTCGATACGCACGAGCGCGCGCTCGTCATCGAACAGGCACTCGGCCAGCGCCTTGGCGAGTTCGGTCTTGCCCACACCGGTGGGGCCCAGGAAGAAGAAGCTGCCGATGGGCTTGTCCGGATCGGAGAGGCCCGCACGGCTACGGCGCACAGCCGCGGCGACGGCGGAGACGGCCTCATCCTGGCCGATGACGCGCTTATGCAGCTCGCCTTCCAAGCCCTTCAGCTTGTCGAGCTCACCCTGCATCATCTTGGAGACGGGCACACCGGTCCAGGCGCTCACGACCTCGGCGATCTCGTCGGAGGTCACCTGCTCGTTGAGGCCTTCACCGTCCTGCTGCTTTTGTGCCTCGAGCGCGGCCTCGGAATCCTGAATCTGCTGCTGCAGACCCGGAATCACGGAGTAACGCAGCTCGGACGCACGGCCCAAGTCTCCGTTGCGCGTCGCACGTTCCTCTTCGCTCTTGGCCTCATCGAGCTGGCCCTTGAGCTCCTGCACATGGTCGATGGCGTTCTTTTGGTTGAGCCAACCGGCCTTTTGCACGTTGAGCTTTTCCTGGACCTCGGCGATTTCCTGGCGCAGGGTCTCCAGACGCTCCTTGGAGGCGTCGTCGGTCTCCTTCATGAGCGCCTGTTCCTCAATCTGCAGCTGGGTGAGCTGACGCGTGGTGGCGTCAATCTCGACCGGCATGCTGTCGAGCTCCATGCGCAGGCGGCTTGCGGCCTCATCGACCAGGTCGATGGCCTTGTCGGGCAGGAAGCGGTCGGCGATATAACGATCGGAGAGGTCGGCGGCGGCCACGAGCGCGCTATCGGTAATGTGCACGCCGTGGAAGATCTCGTACTTCTCCTTGAGGCCACGCAGAATCGAGATGGTGTCCTCGACGGTAGGCTCGCTCACCATAACGGTCTGGAAACGACGGGCGAGCGCCGCGTCCTTCTCGATGTACTTGCGGTATTCGTCGAGCGTGGTCGCACCGATCGCGTGCAGGTCGCCGCGGGCGAGCGCCGGTTTGAGGATGTTGCCGGCGTCCATGGAGCCCTCGGTGGCACCCGCGCCCACAATGGTGTGGAGCTCATCGATGAACAGGATGACCTTGCCTTCGGACTTTTGCACTTCCTTGAGCACGGCCTTCAAGCGGTCCTCGAACTCGCCGCGGTACTTGGCACCGGCGACCAGCGCGCTCATGTCGAGCTCGATGAGGTCGCGGTCGCGCAGCGTGCTCGGCACGTCGCCGGCCACGATACGCTGGGCGATGCCCTCGACGATGGCCGTTTTACCGACACCCGGCTCACCGATGAGCACAGGGTTGTTCTTGGTGCGACGGGACAGGACCTGGATAGTACGACGGATCTCGTCGGTACGGCCGATAACCGGATCGAGCTTGCCGGCACGGGCCAGGTCGCAGATGTTGCGGCCGTACTGCTCCAGTGCCTCAAACTGGGTCTTGTCCTCGGCGGACGTCACGCGATCATCGCCACGCAACTCCTCGTAGACCTGCTCGATACGCTCCTTGGTAACGCCGGCGTCGCGCAGCACGCGGCCCGCCTCACCTTTGTCCTCGGCAAGCGCCATCAGCAGATGCTCGGTCACTACAAAGCTGTCGCCCATCTTGGTGGCCTTTTTCTCGGCCTTCTCGATGACGCGGACGAGCTCGTTGGACAGGCCCATCTGCTGGCCCTCGCCCGAAACCTTGGGTGCGCGGTCGATGGCATCTTGCGTGGAGTGTGCAAGCTGGGCTGGGTCGGCGCCGATGCGCTCGATAATCACGGAGATATTGCGCTCGCCGACACCGAGCAGGGCGGACAGCAGGTGAATCGGCTCCACCGCGCCGGCCTGTGCGTCGGCAGCTGTGCTCATGGCGGTCTGCAACGCCTCGCGCGACGTCATTGCTAGCTTATCGATTCTCATGGAATCACCTCTCTTGGGGCGGCCGCCCTACGGGGCGGCTTCACGTTGTCCGAGAAGTATTGTTGCCAGCTTTGTACGATCTTATACACAAATCTAAGTCTCTATATATAAGATTTTCTGAGTGATTGATGGATAGGGAGCAGGCACGCTCACCCGCTGCGGCCTCGTCCCCTTACTATCTCAATCTGTAACATCTAGCGGCTGTTTATGGCTCCAGATGTTACAAATCAAGATGAAATGGCCAGCGGCAACCGTTTGTCTCAATCTGTAACATCTACTCGGCAAATAGATCTCTATCTGTTACAAATCGAGACGAACAGAAGACACCCGAATCGAAAATCTAAATCTGTAACACCAGACCCACTTTTAGCGGCCAAGATGTTACAGGTCGAGACAAACCGAGAACCGCCAAAAAGGTGCCTGCCCCCTTTGTGGCGGTTCTCGACAAAAAAGAAGCCGCCCCATTAACAGAGGCGGCATCAAGCAAGTCTATTTATTAGCGTCCCTCAAGACCCAACGAGAACGCAGAAATGTAGCCCGGGGCTTATCCTTTCCCGAACGCGACCCTCGCGAAGCGCGTGAGCGGGCGGGAAAGGATAAGCCCCGGGCGGACAATTAAGTGCGTTACTCGGCAGCGGCCTTGAACTTGTTGTAGTTGATCAGGCAGCCGGCCTTGACGATGGCACGCTCCTCAGCCGTCATATCGGCAATGTAGAGCTCAATCTGCTCGACCGCACCATCGGCGCGCACCACGTAGGCGGCGATGTTCTGCAGATCGCCGTCGAGCGCGGCACGGATACCCGGCACGAAGACGTAGTCGCCCACCTCAAAGTTGGGCTCGGCCTCCATCTGGAAGGGCACCATGCCCCAGTTCATCACATTGGAGCGATAGCGCTTGGTGGCGTACTCGTGGACGATGTTGGCCAGACCGCCAATCACGCGCTGGCAGCTCGCGGCCTGCTCGCGGGCAGAACCGTCACCGGGCTTCTTGGCATAGAGCATGGAGCCGTACTCGGTCGCCTTGGCATCTGCCGCGACGCCGGCGCCGGCCAGCGCCTCAAACACGCCGGCAAGCTCGGCATCGAGTGCCGCCAGATCGCCCGCCGCCTCGCCGGCAACGCGGCGCTTCTCCACGGCGTCGACCTCCTTGGAACGACCCACGTAGGCCGGATCGCGGCGGCTGAGCGTAAACTCTGCCAGGCCCAGCGGGTTGGAGCGGAAGGAGCTCGTCTCGCCCGAGGGAATGAGCTCGTCGGTCGTGGTGACCGGGTCCATGATCTTGGAGCACACCTTGAGCAGGATATCGTCGCCGAGAGGCTCCATCGCGGGCCACGGCTTGATGTTGGGGCCTTCGACCAGCTCGTCGGCAGGCTCTGCCTTGCCAAAGCCCCAGTACACGCGCTTTTTGTACGGCGCGTCATCAAAGGTGTACTCGCAGGCCTCGTCCCAAGTCTCCTCGGGCAGGTCGGTCGCCGGCGTCAGGACGCCGCCGTTGGCAGCCGTCGCCGCAATGGAGCGAGCGTCCATTAGGGCCACGGCGCTCAGCTGACCATTGCCCGGCTTGGAACCCTCGCGGTTGGGGAAGTTGCGCGTGGTGTGGCGGATGGACAGGCCGTTGTTGGCAGGCGTGTCGCCGGCACCAAAGCACGGACCGCAGAACGCCGTGCGCACGATCGCGCCGGCCTCCATAAGGTCGTAGATATAGCCACGGCGCGTAAGTTCGAGTGCCACGGGCTGGCTCGTGGGATAGACCGATAGCGAGAACTCGCCGCAGCCGGTGTTGGCGCCCTTGAGCACGCGGGCAGCCTGGACCACGGAGTCGTAGTTGCCGCCCGAGCAGCCGGCGATAACGCCCTGTTGCACGTGAAGCTTGCCGTCGACGATCTTGTCGAGCAGGCTAAAGTGCGTCTTGCCCTCGCCGATCTTGGCGGCCTCGAGCTCCACCTCATGCAGGATGTCCTCGAGGTTCTCGTTGAGCTCCTCGATCTCAAAGCCGTTGGAAGGATGGAATGGCAGCGCGATCATTGGCTCGATGCTCGACAGATCGACCTCGACGCAACCGTCGTAGTAGGCGACATCGGCGGGCTTGAGCTCGCGGTAGTCGTCGCCGCGACCGTGCATGGCCAAAAACGCGTGCGTGTCCTCGTCGGTGGCCCAGATGCTCGACAGGCAGGTGGTCTCGGTGGTCATGACGTCGACGCCGTTGCGGTAATCGGTCGTCATGCTCGCGATGCCGGGGCCCACAAACTCCATGACCTTGTTCTTGACATAGCCCTTGGCAAAGACGGCACGGATGATGGCGAGCGCCACGTCGTGCGGGCCGACGCCGGGACGCGGGGCGCCCGTGAGGTAGATAGCAACGACGCCGGGATAGGCAACGTCGTAGGTGTCGCGCAGCAACTGCTTTGCCAGCTCGCCGCCGCCCTCGCCCACGGCCATGGTGCCCAGGGCGCCATAGCGGGTGTGCGAGTCGGAGCCCAGGATCATCTTGCCGCAACCGGCGAAGTTCTCGCGCATAAAGGAGTGGATGACGGCGATGTGCGGCGGAACGAAGATGCCGCCGTACTTTTTGGCCGCGGAAAGGCCAAAGACGTGGTCGTCCTCGTTGATGGTGCCGCCCACGGCGCACAGCGAGTTATGGCAGTTGGTGAGCACGTAGGGCAGCGGGAACTGCTCCATGCCCGAGGCGCGCGCCGTCTGGATGATGCCGACGAAGGTGATGTCGTGGCTCGCCATGGCATCGAAGCGAATCTTGAGCGCCTCGGGGTCGCCGGACGTATTGTGTGCCTGGAGGATCGAATACGCGATGGTGCCGCGCTTGGCATCCTCGGGCGTCTGCGTAATACCGCGCTCGGCAGCCTCGGCCGCAGGCACAACCTCGCTGCCGCCGCGCAGGTAGATGCCGTCTTCGTACAGCTTGACCATACTGTCTCCCACTCTGCCCAAAAGATTTGGGCGCATAGCATGCATTCGTTCAATATCGTGCCATAGAACGGTTGCGAGTGGGTTACGAATCTGCACGTTCACTTTATCTCGGTAAAGTACAGGACGAGCCCGATGTGGGTCAGCAGATTTGGTGCAAGAGCGTCCCTTACGACTAGTCATTTAAGAACGTCCCCAATGACTACCCATAACAACGCCGCTGCTTTGGCAACGACAGCGAGCGGGCCCCAATGACTACCAACGACTACTGCATCCGGAGCAAGGCAACGCCGCAGGTAGAGGACGGACAGCGAGCGGACCGCATTTCCAAAGTGAGGAACGTCCCCAAGTGCCGCATCCGGACCATGGCAACGCCGCAGGTAGAGGACGGACAGCGAGCGACGTCCAGAGCGAACAAGTTGGCATGAAAAAGGCAAGGCATAGACCTTCTGGTCATGCCTTGCCTTTTGAATGACAAATTGTCGCTCTGGGCGGCGCGCAGCGTCGACCGGTCCGCCGTTCGTTAGAACGGCGGAACCTAGAGATCCCCGCCGGCGCCCAGCAGCTTGCGCATGACCTGTTCGGGATTAACCGAGCCATCGCGCGGGGCCAGGGAGGTGATCTTCTTCTGCATCTTGTACTCGTGCAGCTCGTCCTCGAGCTGGCGCATGCGGGCGCGGAGCTTTTCGTTCTCGCGCTCGCGCTCCTCGGCACGCTCCTTCATATCGAGGATGCGCACCACGCCGGCAAGGTTGATGCCCTCGTCGGTCAGCTGGTTGATGAGCTCCAGGCGCTCGATATCGGCACGCGAATACAGGCGCGTGTTGCCGCCCGAGCGCTGGGGGTTCACCAGACCCTTGGACTCGTAGACGCGCAGAGTCTGCGGATGCATGCCGGTCAGCTCGGCCGCCACGCTGATCATGTACAGCGGTTTGTTCCTATTGTCCTCGGCCATGCTACCTGACCCCTTTCCGTCTCGTTATCGTCCATCATAAGCCCGCGGGCGTGGGCGTGCACCGCGACCGCCCTAGAACGTCGCCTTGTAACGGTTAACTTTCTCGCGGTAGTCGCGCGTGTCGGCCTCGCGCAGCTTGGTCATGGCATCGCGCTCGTCATCGGATAGGTTCGTGGGAACCTGTACCTTGATCTCGACGAGCAGCGCACCCGTACGGCCACGGTGCTTAACGTCGGGCGCCCCCATCTCCTTAAAGCGGAACTTCTTGCCCGTCTGGGTACCCGCAGGCACTTTCAAACGGACCGTCGCACCGCCGGGCGTGGGCACGTCCACCGTGCAGCCGAGCGCCGCCTCGTAGACCGAGACCGGTACCTCCATGGTCACGTCGGCGCCTTTGCGCTTAAACAGCGGGTGCTCCTCCACATGCGTGGTCACGACCAGGTCGCCGCGCTCGCCACCGGCGACGCCATACTCGCCGCGACGCTTGTAACGTAGCTTGCCGCCGTCGACCGCGCCCGCGGGCACCGAGACCGTAATGGTCTGCTGCTCGCCTGTCGAGGGAATGCGATAGGTGACCTTGTGCGTCACGCCGCGAAACGCGTCCTCGGCCGTCACATCGACGGTCAGCGACAGGTCGCCGCCCTTGCGAGCGCGGCTGCGACCCGCGCCGGCACCGGCAGCGCCCGCAGCCCCGGCAAAGCCCGAGCCCCAATCGCTGCCCCAGGCGCCGTTGCCGCTAAAGATGCTGTCGAAGATGTCGCCCCAGCCGCTGGCACCCGCGCCGGCACCGTAGCCGCCGCCATACGCGCCGCCTGCGCCCGGCATGCCGCCAAACATGAGCATCTGGTCGTACTCTTTGCGCTTCTTCTCGTCCGAAAGCGTCTCGTAGGCCTCGCTGATCTCCTTGAACTTGGCCTCGTCGCCGCCGGCGTCGGGGTGATATTTTTGCGCGAGCTTGCGAAACGCGCTCTTGATCTCTTTGTCGGAGGCGCTCTTGGATACGCCCAGGATGTCATAGAAGGTTTTGCCTGCAGCCATCGTAGCTCCTCTCCTGTTACGTCCGCCGTCCATGCAGACGACGGCTCATGCTTTCATATGGCACTAGGCCAGAAAGGGCCCCGGGTGTTGCCCCGGGGCCCTTCTCAATTACTCCTCGGTGCTCTCGGCCGTATCGGCCGCAGCATCCTCGGGCGCCGCTTCGGGCTCCGGTGCGGGGCGCTTTTCGCCACCGTAGGTCACCGTCACCATCGCGGAACGCAGGATGCGGTCCGCCATGCGGTAGCCCTTCTGGTACACGTCGTTGACGGTCTCGTCGTACTGCGACGAGTCCTCGACGCGACCCACAGCCTGGTGCTCGAGCGGATCGAACGCCTCGCCCTTGGGGTCGATGGGCTCAACGCCCTCGTGCGCAAACACATCGAGTAGCTTGGCATGCACCGCGTCGACGCCGTCGACGAACTGCTTAAAGTCGTCGGCAAGCTCTTGGCTGCGGGCATGGTCGATCGCACGCTCGATATCGTCGACCACCGGCAGCAGCGCAGTGACGAGCTTCTCTGTCGCGCGCTCACGCTCGGCGATACGCTCGCTGGCGGTGCGGCGACGGAAGTTCTCCCAGTCGGCCTGCAGACGGGCGGTGCGCTCGGTGGCGTCCTTCGCCTTGTCCTCGGCAGCCTTCTGAGCCTCTGCCGCAGCATCGAGCTCATTGCGCACGTCGGCAAGCTCCTTCTGGGCCTGCTCGAACTTGAGCTTAAAGTCGTTGTCGGCGGCTTCCTCACCGGCGCGGATAGCGGCTTCCACCATCTCGTCCTCGGTCATCGTCGCCTCCTTGTTGGAATCCTCTACCTGGTTCTCGACAGCCTCGGCGGCCTCGGCCTCGTTGGCCTCGGTATCGTCGACGGCCTCTACGGGAATCTTCACGTCCTTCTCCTCAGAGTCAACGGGGGCGGCCCCAACGGCAGCCGCCTCCGTGCGAGCTTTACGGGCGGACATGATTACTTGTCCTCGTCGTCCACAACCTCGTAGTCGGCGTCGACGACGTCATCGTCGGCAGGCTGGGCGCCGGCGGCACCGTCGGTCTGCTGCTGAGCGTCGGCGTAGACAACCTGAGCCAGCTCGTAGGCCACGGACTGCAGGGACTCGCCAGCGGCCTTGATGGCCTCGACGTCAGAGCCCTCGAGCGCCTTCTTGGCATCGGCGATAGCGGCCTCGGCCTTGGACTTCACGTCGGCGGAAACCTTGTCGCCCAGCTCGTTGAGGGTCTGCTCGGTGGAGTAGCACAGGCTGTCGGTCTGGTTGCGGACCTCGACCTCTTCCTTCTGCTTCTTGTCCTCCTCGGCATGAGCCTCGGCGTCCTTGACCATACGATCGACTTCTTCGTCGGACAGAGCGGTGGAGCCGGAGATGGTGATCTGCTGCTCCTTGCCGGTGCCCTTGTCCTTAGCGGAGACCTTGACGATGCCGTTGGCGTCGATGTCGAAGGTGACCTCGATCTGCGGCACGCCGCGGCGGGCAGCCGGGATACCGGTCAGCTGGAACTTACCGAGCGACTTGTTGTCGCGGGCAAGTTCGCGCTCGCCCTGGAGCACGTTGATCTCGACGCTGGTCTGGTTGTCGGCAGCGGTGGAGTAGACCTCGGTCTTGGAGGTCGGAATCGTGGTGTTGCGGTCGATCATCTTGGTCATGATGCCGCCCATGGTCTCGACGCCCAGCGACAGCGGGGTAACGTCGAGCAGCAGGATGCCCTCGACGTCGCCGGTGAGCACGCCGCCCTGGACGGCAGCGCCGTCGGCAACGACCTCGTCGGGGTTCACGGACATGTTGGGCTGCTTGCCGGTCATGGTCTTGACGAGCTCCTGGACGGCGGGCATACGGGTGGAGCCGCCGACGAGGATGACTTCGGTCAGATCGGAGAGCTTAAGGTTAGCGTCGCGCAGGGCGTTGGTGACAGGCTGCTTGCAGCGCTCGAGCAGGTCGCGGGTGATCTTCTCGAACTCGGCGCGGGTCAGCGTGTAGTTGAGGTGCAGCGGGCCGGACTGGTTCATGGTGATGAACGGCAGGTTGATAGTGGACTGCTGGGCGGCGGAGAGCTCCTTCTTGGCGTTCTCGGCGGCCTCCTTCAGACGCTGCAGGGCCATGGGGTCCTGACGCAAGTCGACACCGTTCTCCTGCTGGAACTTATCGGCCATCCAGTCGATGACGCGCTGATCCCAGTCGTCGCCGCCCAGGTGGTTGTCGCCCGAGGTGGACAGAACCTCAAACACGCCGTCGGCGAGGTCGAGGATGGAGACGTCGAAGGTACCGCCGCCCAGGTCGAAGACCAGGATGCGCTGGTCGGAGCCCTGCTTGTCCAGGCCATAGGCCAAAGCGGCAGCGGTCGGCTCGTTGACGATACGCTTAACGTTGAGGCCGGCGATCTTACCGGCGTCCTTGGTGGCCTGGCGCTGGGCGTCGTTGAAGTAGGCCGGGACGGTGATGACGGCGTCGGTGACGGTCTCGCCCAGATACTTCTCGGCGTCGGCCTTCATCTTTGCGAGCGTCATGGCGCTCACCTGCTCGGCGGTGTATTCCTTGCCCTCGATGTCGACGACGGCACGGCCACCCTGGCCCTCCTTGACCTCATACGGCACGGTCTTGAGCTCGGAGGTGCACTCGGAGTACTTGCGGCCCATGAAGCGCTTGATGGAGAACACGGTGTTCTTGGGGTTGGTGACCGCCTGGTTCTTAGCGGCCTTGCCCACGACGCGATCACCGTCGGCACGGAAGCCCACGACAGACGGGGTGGTGCGGTCGCCCTCGGCGTTCACGATGATGGTCGGAGAACCGCCCTCGAGAACGGCCATTGCGGAGTTAGTAGTACCAAGGTCGATACCAAGAATCTTGCCCATTAGAAATTCCCTCTCTCTTGTGCGTTTGCACCGACTCGGCGGTCTGCCAAGCGGTCTTTCGGTTTGTCTTTCAGGATGTAGTGTATCCCCTTATGGACCGGAATATACAAAATCTAAGTCAATTCATATAAGATTTCTTATCACTTAGAGTTTAGGTTCTCGAATGCGCAGGTAGATGCGCTGATTGAGTTCTCGGCAAATCTATCGAGATCTATGTAGAGATGGCTGAGGTTTGGGCCGGGGGTGCCTGGGGCTGCTTTACGGAAAGCTCGTCCCGGTTTGAGTGTGGATTCCGGGTCGTAGTTTCCGTCTGAAGGCTCAACCGGAAACCATATCCCGTTTTGAGAGCTGATACCGGGTCGTAGTTTCCGCTAGCGGGCCCAACCGGAAACTGCGACCCGTTTTTCGACCAGATAACGGGATGCGCTTTCCGAAAGCCCACTCAATTGCTCAATAATTCGAGTCACCTTTAGCTAACATTTGCACAGCTCACCAGCCTCACCTGTGCGTTTCTTAGTAAGCCTTGGCATACTCGGCGAATGGTATGAAGATGCCGGCCAGAGGGTATTGCAAACGGTCGCTCACGTGGTATGTTTTTGCCCGAATCAAACCGGCGCGCATCGCCTGTAGCGTCGGTCAACAGAGAGGAAACTACCATGGCTCATCCCGTAATTGATGCCGACGAGTGCATCGCTTGTGGCGTTTGCGTCGACTCCTGCCCCGCTGGCGTTCTGGAGCTCCAGGACGTCGCTACCGTTGCTGACGAGGACTCCTGCGTCGCCTGTGGCGCTTGCCAGGACGCTTGCCCCGCCGGCGCGATCACCGAGATCGTCGAGGAGTAACAGCTCTTCCACCTGCACACACTCACAAGTACACCGTGCACAAAAAAGGAGGCCTCCGCATCGCCGCAGAGGCCTCTTTTTTGTGCGGATAGCTAATTTGGCACCGTCGCAGGTTGAGCATAAGTCAGCGAAAACGCCCCTAAGCGAGCAAGGTGACGTGAAAGAGGAGGGAAGCGTCTTTTGTACGCGACCGACGATTGAACGTCAGATTGCCGCTTAGGGGCGTTTGCAGCGTCGGCTACGATAGATCGTCTTCGTAGGGCATCAGGTCTGCCAGATAGCCCTTCTCCTTGAGCATAGCCTCGATCTCGTCGAGGGTTTGCTCATCCTCTGCCGCGATGCGATGGAAGTGATAGCCGCTCGTCACCGTTAGTAGCGGAAAGCTCTTGCCGCTCTCGATATCGTGCAGGTAGCGCTCAACATCGCGACGATTGCGGATGTCCAGGTCGGCCGTGATCTTACCATACACGCGGTGATTGACGATCACGTTGAGCACGGCGCCTCCGGCGTCGACGATACTCGTGAGCTCATCGCCTGCCTGCTCCACGCTATGGCGAACCTTGACCAGGCGCGTGGGCACGGCGGGGCTGCTGGGGGCCTCCTGCAGCACGTAGCCGCGATTGGTGGCCACGATATCGTGCCCATCGGCACGCAGCAGAGCGATGTCTTGCACGACAACCTGGCGGCTCACACGCACCTCGCGAGCAAGCGTACTGCCGGAGACGGGGTCTTTGGCTCGCTCGAGCACGCCCATGATGGCACGGCGACGCTCGCGGGCGTCCATTATTTACCGTCCAGCAGACGCAGGTGCTTAAGCGAGAGGTCGAGAATCGGCGCAGAGTGCGTCAACGCTCCCGAGCTAATAAAGTCAACGCCCAGGTCGGCAAGCGCACGGATATTGCTGGCATCCACGTTGCCCGAACACTCGGTCTTGGCGCGACCGGCAATAAGCTCAATCGCGGCAGCCATGTCATCGTGGGTCATGTTGTCGAGCATGATGATGTCGGCACCGACCTCCACGGCCTCGCGTACCATGTCCAGGTTCTCGCACTCGATCTCGACCGTCGCGGTAAACGATGCATGGGCGCGCGCCATCTCGATCGCACGCGCCACGCCGCCGGCGGCGTCGATGTGGTTGTCCTTGAGCATGACGGCCGTCGACAGATTGTAGCGGTGGTTGCTGCCGCCGCCGATCTCGACCGCGGCCTTCTCGAAGACGCGCATACCCGGCGTGGTCTTGCGCGTGTCGACGAGCACGGTCTTGGTGCCCTCGAGCGCCGCAGCCATCTGGTGCGTATAGGTAGCGATACCGCTCATGCGCTGCAGGTAGTTGAGCGCCACGCGCTCGCCCGAAAGCAGCACGCGCGCATCGCCGCGTACCTGGCCCACGTGGTCGCCGGCGTGCACCTCGTCGCCATCGGCAACATCAAACAGCACCGAGCTCTGCGAATCCAGCAGCTCAAAGGTACGAGCGAACACATCCAGGCCCGCGATGATGCCATCGGCCTTGGCGATGAGCTCCACCGTGGCGGGACGCGCCGTGGGGCACACGCTCGCCGTGCTCACGTCCTCAAACGTAATGTCCTCGCGCAGAGCCTGCAGAATCAGATCATCGACGACGAGCTTCATGGTAATGGGGTTCATGGTCTACTCCTCCACGGCCTGCGTGCCGGCGGCACGGGCCAAATCATCGATTGCCAGGGTGTCGGCGCTCAGGGCGCGATGACGGCCGTCGAGCGCGGGCTCGCCCGCCTGCTCCACGGCGAGCGACTGGCCGGTACGCATGTGCCACGCGGCGCGACGACCCCAGACCAGCGCCTCGAGCAGGCTGTTTGATGCAAGGCGGTTCTTGCCGTGAACGCCGTTGCAGGCCGTCTCGCCGGCGGCGTAGAGCTCGGGCATCGAGGTGCGGCCGTCCTTGTCGACCCACACGCCGCCCATAAAGTAGTGCTGCGTGGGTGTGACGGGAATGGGCTCGTCCAAGATGTCGCGGCCGTCCTCCAGGCAGCGTGCGCGAATGTTGGCAAAGTGTCCGGTTACCACGTCGCGCTCAACGGGGGCAAAGCTCAGCCACTCGTGCTCGGTACCATCCTGCTTCATCTGCTCGCGAATAGCGGCAGCGACCACATCGCGCGGCTGAAGCTCATCGGTAAAACGCTCGCCGGCGGCGTTGAGCAAAATCGCGCCCTCGCCGCGGCAGCTCTCGCTGATCAGGAAGGTGCGGCCCGGCTGCGGCGAGAACAGTCCCGTGGGGTGAATCTGCACGTAGTCCAGGTGCTCCATCTTAATGCCATGCTCCTGGGCAATGTAGCAGGCATCGCCCGTGAGCTGCGGGTAGTTGGTCGAGTGGTCGTACACGCCGCCGATGCCGCCTGTCGCCCACAGCGTGTGGCGGGCATGGATCTTAAACGGCTCGCCGGCATGCACGCCCTCGGCGGCATTTGCCAGCTCGTCGGCGGGGCGAACCGAGTTGTCCTCGTCCACGGGAACGGCGACGACGCCGAAGCACGCCGTGGCGCCATCACGCTCGCCCGTCAGAATGTCGGTCATGGCCACGTGCTCCAAAATCTGCACGTTATCCAGCTTGCGAACGGCCTGGAGGAGCTTGGTCGTGATTTCCTTGCCCGTAATGTCGGCATGGAAGGCAATGCGCGGGCGGCTGTGCGCACCCTCGCGGGTAAAGTCGAGGCTACCGTCGGCCTTGCGCTCAAAGTCCACGCCCATGGCCAGCAGGTCGTTGATGACCGAACGGCTCGAGCGGATCATGATGTCGACGCTCTCGCGGCGGTTATCGTAGTGGCCGGCGTGCATGGTGTCCTCAAAGAAGGCGTCGTAGTCAGAGCCTTCGGGAAGCACGCAGATACCGCCCTGCGCGAGCATCGAATCGCACTCGTCGACAGTGCCCTTGGAGAGCATGATCACGCGCGTGCTCGTCGGCAGATTAAGGGCCGCGTACAGGCCCGCCACGCCGCAACCGGCAATGACGACGTCGCACTCCATGTCGGGGCATTGTTTGGTTTCCACAGGAATCCTCTCCCTTGTAATGTGGCATAAGGGATGGTCCCTCATGTCACATCGTTCTAGCGCGCCGCGTATTCGAGCATGCGGTCGAGCGTGAGCTTGGCCTGGTCGGCGGCCTCATCCGACACGCCAATCTGCACCTCGCCCTCGCCCGTCTCCAGGCAGCACACGAGCTTTTCGAGCGTGATGAGATCCATGTTGACGCAGGTGGGCTGCACCGCGGGGAAGTAGAACTTTTTGCCGGTGCCCTGACAGCGGCGCTCGAGCTCGTAGAGCACGCCGCGGACCGTCACGATGATGAACTCGCTCGCGTCCGACTCCTCGGCATACTTGATGATGCCGGCAGTGGAGCCGATGTAGTCAGCCTCGGCCAGGACGTCGTCCTTGCACTCGGGGTGCGCCAGCACGAGCGCGTCGGGGTGCGCCTCCTGTGCGTCGACGATCTGCTCGACGGTGATGATGTGATGGCGCGGGCAGTAGCCGTTGTTGAGGATGACGTGCTTTTGGGGCACCTGCTCGGCCACAAAGCGGCCCAGGTTCTGGTCGGGAATGAACAAGATGTACTGCTGCGGCAGCTCGGAGACGATCTTGACGGCGTTAGAGCTGGTAACGCACACGTCACTCCAGCTCTTGATCTCGACCGTCGAGTTGACGTAACACACCACGGCCAGGTCGTCGCCATATTCGGCGCGCGCCGCGTCGACCGTCTCGCGCTTGACCATGTGCGCCATGGGACAGTCCGCGCCCGGCTCGGGCAGCAGCACGGTCTTGGTGGGGTTGAGCAGCTTGGCGCTCTCACCCATAAACTCCACGCCGCACAGCACGATAGTCTGCTGCGGCAGGCTCTTGGCAAGCTTTGCCAGGTAGAAGCTGTCGCCGACGTAATCGGCAACGGCCTGGACCTCGGGCGCCACATAATAGTGCGCCAGGATCACTGCGTCACGTTGGGTTTTTAGCTGATGAATGGCCTCGACGAGCTCTGCGGGCACCAGTGCCGCGCGCTCCGTTGCCGTCGTTGCCGATGCCAGGCCGGCCGCGATATCGCGTGCAAGCTCCGATGCATCCATGTTCGCGCTCTGTGCCATCAAGGCCCCTCTCTTTTGGCGAATCTTGGGGCTTTAGTATGACACCTGGCTTTACAGCTGACAAGACAGCTGTAAAGCCAGGTGTAAAGTTGGAATAAGGATTCAATCTTGGGGCGGGTCCATTTTCGAACTGGCAAGCTGAGGACAGTCGAAAATGGATCTGCCACACGGTTCGAGCGGCCCGTTTTATCTTGGTCCGAGAGGCGGTGGGCATAAAAGCGGGTCCGGATCGCTCGATCCGGACCCGCTGGGAGCTGGTGCGCGGTTAAGCGCGGCGCTTCATGATGGCCCACGCCAGCAGCAGGACTGCCACACCGGCAGCGAGTACGGCACCCGCAATGACATAAGTGCTGTCGCCGGACTCAGGCAACGCCTCCTTGCTAGCCCTCTTCTTAGGCTTGGAAGTCGTAGTCGTGGTCGTAGTAGTCGTAGTGGTCTGGCCAGGAGCGGGCTTGGCAGTCTCGGCAACGGTAAAGGTCGTCTCGGCCGTGCCCGTGGTCGAAACCACGCTCAGCCTGTGTTCGCCCACGCCGAGCGTATTCAGGAAGCTCGCCTTGAGCGTCACGATCGTAGAGCCCTCGGTGAGCACGTAGTTCTCGGGGGCGACCTCCTTATCGTCGACCAGTACCTTCTGGAAGAACGCGAGCGGTGCGCTCGAACGGAAGCTCAGGTCCTTGGCGGCGTCAACCACCATCGTCTGACCCTTACCGTCGATGATCTCGGGTACCAGAATCGCAATTTCCTCGGTTGCGCCCTTCTCGCCGCAGACGGTGCACTCCTGGTGTTTCTTGCCCTTGGCCTCGGTAGTCGCCGGTTTGTCGACAACCCACTTAAAGGTATGCTCGGCCTTGTCGATGATGTCGTCGCAGCGGCAGTTATGCCAGTGGTTCTTGGCATCGCGTGCCCAGCCAGAGCCGTCGGGCTCGTGCTTAAGCACGCCCTCGACCGTCACGTTCACGTCGCCCTCGACATCCTTGAGCTCATAGGTGCCCTTGGCGGAAAGCTTAACGGCCTTGCCGTTGACCTTGACGGTGTAGTCCTTGCCCGCAAAGTACGCGCTGTCGATGCCCATGGTGAGTGTTGCAGTCCCGTGCCAATCGAGCTCGGTTGCCGTCGAGGTGAGCGCGTAGCCCACCTGATTGCTCGGCAGCGTCACGACCAGCTTGGGACCGGCCGCCACGGTAACCTCGGTGGCGGAAGAAGCGTCGTGGTTGGCCTTAGCCTGGTAGCGCACCTCATACGTGCCGGCGGCAAGACCCGTAAGCTCGGCCGTGCCCTCGTCCACCGCCTGATACTCGTCAGCACCCTTGGCACGCCACTCCATCGTCGCGTCGACGCCCGTGATCTTGCCGTCACGCTTGCCGCTCACGGTCTCGGCCGCAGCCTGGACCACCGGCGCGCCCTGCACGGCGTTCTTGATGGAGAACTCGCACGTCAGGCCTTCGGCGGGAAGCTTGTAGTTACCCGCGGCCTTGCCCGTCAGTGCGGTGAGGCTCGCCGTGTAAGAAGCGCCGGCCTCGACCTGAGAGCCCTCGACGGTCGCACCAAGGTCATCGTCGTCGATGACGTTGCCGAGCGTCGCCTCGGGGCAGTGCTCCTTGCCATCGTAAACAAACTCGCTGGTACCCCACTTCACAGTGAGCACGAGCTGGTTGATGGTGAACACGCCGTCAACAAACGTGATGTTGTAGTTGGGGTTAGCGTCCTTGGCCTGCGTCAGGTGCAGAGCATAGCCGCCGTCGCGCACGTTGTCGTCATCTTCGCGTTTAATCTCAATGCCCTGAAGGCTCTCGCCCTCGACAAGCTCGCCGGATGTGATCGCCCACGTAAACACGGGATCGGCCTCGCCGTAGGTTTTGGAGGCGTCCTGGGCGGTGACCGTAATCGCGCGCGGTTTGACCTCGAGCGTAACCTCGCCCTCGGCCTTCGCACCATCAATCGTCACCTGGTAGAAAACGGTCAACTTGCCGGCGTCGCGGATCTTGGGGGCCTCGGGGGACCAGTTCTTGCCATCGGTGCTGTACTGGGCCGTCGCGCCCTCGGGCAGACTCTTCGCATCGACCGTGTGATACGCGCCGTTGTACTCGCCGGAGTAGCCCTTGATGCCGAAGGCGGGAATCTCGACAGAATCGCGCTCGTAGCCGCACGTCTTGCAGTGCTCATGCTTGGAACCGGGCTTATCAGCCGTAGCGGCCTGGTCGATAACCCACTCAAAGTCATGCTTTGCGCGGTCAACGTCCTCCTTGCGACAGGTGCAGGTGTTCCAGTGCTCGGTATCGTCGTGCTTCCAACCGCTACCGTCGGCCTTCTTAGGGCCGTCCTTGACCTCAACCGTCAGGGCCTTGGAGGCGTTATGGTTACGGTCGGCCTTAAGGCGAACGCTGTATTTGCCGGCGGCGAGGCCCTTAACCGACGTCTCGCCTTCGGCAATCCACTGATAGTCGCTGGCGGCCTCGGCTTTCCACTCGTAGGTGTTATCAACCCCGTCGATGCTGCCATCCGCCAAAGCATGCCCGGTCGCGGCCGTCGTCTTGACGTCCTTGGGAGCGGCCTGATCGGCGGGAGCGATCTTGATCTCAAGCTCGCCCTCCACCGGCACGTAGTCGGGTGCGGTAATACGGTACTTAATTGTCTCAGCACACACGTTGTAATAGATATCGCGCGTGACATTGGTATAGGAGGGGATTTGGTCTTCGTACAGCGAGCCACCATCGACGCTATATTTGATCTGCATGCCCTCGGGGGCATTGTCGACCGTCACCGACGGCGAGTGAGCCATGCCATCATAGGTGCCCGAGTAGCCCTTGGCCTGAACATTCTCGAACTGCGTGCCGTAGATGCTCCAGTAGAAAAACTTGTAGGAGTAAATTTGCTCGTAGGATGCGAAGTTTCCCAGGCCCCAGAGCTGGCTCCGGTACGCACCGGGGTCTTTCTCCGAAACCGATTCGCCCCAAGCGAGGCGTTCGAAATCGACGCCCTCTTTAAGCACAATCCATTCGTCGCCAAGCTTATACGTCACCTTAATGCGAGGCGTTATCTCCTCACCCGTCCACTCATAAGACGGAACGTCGTTGAGCACGTCACCGTTGCTGAACCTGACGTTATCCTTCAACTTGTCGTAGCCAATGATTTCGACCTTACAAAGATCCTTGCGGTTGGAGTCCTTCTCCGCAAGCGAGGCGGGGTTAATCTTGAACACGCGCTCGAGCGTAACATCGCTCTGCCCCTCGATGGCAACCGTCGCCACCACGCGATAGGTGCCCGCATCGCACGGCTGCGACCCTTCCATCTCGATGCCCACGGTGTCATTCTCATCAGCGCAACGGTAAAAGCGTGCGCTCACAATCGTTACCTTGCCCTGGGCTACAGCGTTGTCCTTTTGAGACGGCTTGGTCGTAGCAAGCACGGCGTCGCGCTGCTTGCCGTTGTAGGTAAAGCTCAGGTCGCCGATCTTGGACGACATCAGCGAGATCGTCTCGCCGTCCCTGGAGTAGACACAGTGCGAGGCCTCATACTGTCCGTTGCACGTAGCCGCGATGCTGTACCCATCCTTGTTGGTGGAATAGGTCCACTCGTGCTCGTGCTTGCGATGGATAACCTTGACCTTGCCATCGGTAACGTCGTATGCAAGGTTTTCGTTGGCGAGCTTGAGCCTGCTCGCGAGATCCTCCTGCGAAAGATCGCTCGTGACAAGGTCCACATACTCATAGTAGTAATACTGCTTATTGGACTCGGGATCGAACTTGGTATCGTCGATAGACAGGACGGCTGTGCCCGTAAAAGACTCATCGACGTGAACCTTACCGTAGCTACCGACATCGGACGCGACATCGGACGCATCGACGCCCTTCGCCTTGGCCGTAGTGACCTTCGTGTTGCCGGCGAGCGTCACAGAACCAAGGGCGTAAACCGCGCAGCGCTTCTCGTCCTGACCGCTTATGTCGCGACCGTTGAATCTATCAGAGGGGAACACGAACGAATCGTCGATAACCGTACCGTTTATGGTGCACGACGCATCCTTTGCCACCGCAATGGCACTCGTCATGTGCATCTGATATTGAATACCCCACACATTGAACATATAAGAGCAGGGTCCATTCCATGACGTGTTATTTGTTGAACGGATACTGCAGTTATTCAGGGCGACTATGGCATTTTTGACGCCAATATTGCCCGCATGCACATGACCGCTCTCAACCTTCATCTCGTCGCACGCAATCATTCCCTGACTGTTGTTTTCGAACGTGCAGCCGTTCAACGTAACTTTTGGAGTCTTCGACCGCCCGACCACGCTCAAGGCGCCGACGCAGTCATCACTATTATTCTTAAACGTACAGTTGACAAACGTTGCATCCACCGCGACCTGGCTGCCTCTGATAGTTACAGGCGCCGGCGAGGCTTCGTAAATTTCATTACCCTTGTCAACCTTGAATGCGCTGTTCTTGCAGCATTTCCAACCGCTGACACTCACGTTCGTGAAGCTGGCCGTCTCCCCCGCACCCATGGTTCCATAGAGCGTGATTGCCCGATCGGTATCTTTGTTCTCGGTCCTTGAAACAAGCTTGAGGTTTTCCACGGAAAGGTTGAGGCTCTTGCCCGTATTCGGTTTATCGACACCTCCACGCGCTTCGTAATCATTGCTATCGCTCAAAAACGTTTTTCCATCGCAGCGTACCTCGGTCGGGACACCCGAATCACCGATAAACTCGACATAACCGCCCTTGAGCACAAAGAGCGGGTGTTGCGAATATGTAAGGTCACGCTCGACGGTCAGCGGACCGCCCAGAGACGAGCTGTCAGTGAAATATAGGCGGGTCGGGTTCTCCTTGGTGCCACCCTCGACCTCATAGTGGTCGATATCAACCGTGCCGGCAAACCGATAGTCTTTGCCGCCGGAAAGTTGGATTACATCACTTTCGCCATACGAAAGCTCGCTTTTCAGGTGTTTCGGTTTGATCGCGGCGGACGGATACGCCTCGGCTACCGTAGGCGTGGCGAGCGTCGTCGCCACGCCCCCAAGCGCCAGCGCTGCAGCCAGCACGCAAGCAGCAAGTCTGCGCATCCCCATCTTCTTCTCCCTCATCACGGCTCCCCTTACCCCTATGCTTTCGCAATGTTCGCTATCGCTTGGCGCCGGCGGTCGGCCTGACTCCCCGTCCGACCGCCGGCATCGATTGACATGTGTATCCATGGAGTATTGTGCGGCCGTCAAAACTGACGCCCTGCCGCTCAGCGCGAGTTGCGCACCGTGGGGCGCAAACGGGGTGTTCCTCCGCGGGCGGCGCGCACCCAATGTGGCAAAATCGAACTACTAAGGGGGCCCGAATGCTCAAGATCATCGCCTGCGACGACGACGTCGCTTTTCTAGATAGACTGCACCGGATGATCGACCGCTGGTCGACCGAGACGGGCACGGCGGTCGACGTTGCACTCGTCACGCGCGGCGAGGACCTGCTGGCCCGCCATGCCGCATCGCGCGCCGACATCATTCTGCTCGACATGATCATGCCGCTCGTCAACGGCATGGACACCGCGCGGGAGTTGCGCCAATCCGATACAGCCGTGCGTCTGGCGTTCCTCACCTCATCGCCCGAGTTCGCGCTGGAGTCCTATGAGGTCCGCGCCTTCGACTACCTGCTCAAGCCCGTAACGTACGAACGCCTGGCGCAACTGCTCGACGAGCTTTCGCGCATGCGACCTGACGCGACCGATGAGCTCGTGACCAAAACGTCCTTTGGATACCATGCCCTGCGCCCGTCCGATATCGAATACGCCGAGGCCCGCAACAAGCACGTGGTATTCCACCTGCGCGACGGGCGCGATATCGAGGCGCTCGAGCCGTTCCGCAACATCGAGGACCAGCTGGCCAAAAACGCGAACTTCTTTAAATGTCACCGTAGCTACCAGGTCAACCTGCGCAATATCGACCACTTTAACCGTACGGATATCGTCATGCGCTCGGGCGCTTGCATCCCGCTGGCGCGCAGTTGCAAGCAGGGTTTCCAGGATGCCTACTTTGCGGCACGGTTCGAGAGCGGGAGGCGCTAATGCTCCCCGCGGCCGAGATGGTACTTTGGGCAATCCACCACGCAACGACCCTGCTTTTTGGCGTTTTTGCCTCGGCGGCGCTCTGCGGTATCGAGATCAACCGGCGTCATGCGCTTGAGCTGGTGATGGTCGGCGCCGTAACCGGATGCGCATTCGGCCTCGCCAATGCCGTCGGCGGCGAGCTTTTCGCCCGTCAGGTATATCCGCTCGTCGTGCATCTGCCGCTCGTCATCTACCTGTGCGCGCGCTATCGCCTGAGCCCGCTGCTCGTTATGCTGGGCGTCACCAGCGCTTATCTGAGCTGCCAGTTCAGCAACTGGATGGGCATCGCCGCGCTCGCCGCCACCGACTCGCAAATCGCGTACTACGCGGCACGCATTATCACCACGGCCGTCGTCTTTGCAATCCTGCTGCATTGGGCCAGCGACATCGGTCCGCGCCTGGCGGTTAAAACCCCCACCGAGCTCGAGATTCTGCTCATCCTGCCGCTCGTCTATTACATCTTTGACTACGCCACCAACGTCTACACCACGCTCTTCCACTCGGGCTCCGTGGTGACGGTTGAGTTTTTGGCGTTTGCGCTTTGCGCGTTCTACCTCATGTTTCTTACTGTGTATCTGCGCGAATACGAGGCAAAGGAAATCGCCGAGCGCGAGCGCTGGATGCTCGCGACCCGCGACAGCGCAGCCATCAAGGAACTCGAGGCCTGGCGCCAATCTGGACGTGAGCTTTCGGTTCTCCGCCACGACATGCGGCACTTCCTGCGCGGCCTTGCAGCTTTGATCGAGGAGGGCCGCACCGACGAGGCGCTCGAGCGCATCGACGAGCTCTGCGAGACAAACGACCGCACCGCTGTGCGCCGCTACTGCGCCAACGACACGGTCAATATCGTACTTTCGTCATTTAGCTCCGATATCAACCGAAACGGCATCAGCGCAGATTTGCGCGCCGCCGTGCCCGAGAGCGTCCATGTAGCCGACGTCGATCTGTTTAGCGTACTCTCAAACGCCCTGGACAACGCCATCGTCGCCGCAAGCGCCGCTCCCCAGGGCAAGCGATTTGTCGATCTGGACCTGCGTTGCGAGGACGGACAACTGCTACTTTTGGTCTCCAACACGTTTGGGCGCCCGCCGCGCATGGTCGACGGCATGCCCGTGGCCGAGCACACCGGACACGGCTTTGGAACCAGGAGCATTAAGCTTGCCGTCGAGCGCATGAACGGCAACTGCCAGTTTCGCATTCACGGCGATCGGTTTGAGCTTCGCGCAGTGATGTAAGGGCGCGACAAGTCGGCGCCGCGCTCGACCCATCAGGACCGCCTTGCCGGCGCCAGTCCGCTACAGCGGCGCGGCGGCCGGGGTCAGCTGCTTGATGTAGGCCCACATGCGCTGCTTGGCGGCCTTGTCGGTCAGCGCGGCCTCAAAGCCGTCGAGCGCGAGTACGCGACGACCCTGCACGTGGGCGACCAAGCCGGGCTTGAGCATGGCGGTATCAAAGTCGTCGATCGCCACGAGCATGTCTGCGTAGGTCTCGCGCATGGTATCGGCCGCGCGATCGTCCAACAGCAGGACCGCCTCGGGGTCCAAGGCCTCGAGCGCCTCGCGGAACAGCTCGCACGGCAGGTCCTCGCCCGCCGCAACCGCCCCGTCGCCCGCGCCGGCAACACTTGCCAGCACGCAGAAATCCTCGGGCGCGTAACCGATGGCGCCGAGCGCCTTACGCAACGCGGCGCCGTCTGGACCGGCAGCCAGCTCGCCACCCGCACGCTCGGCATCGTCTAAATCACCTTTTACCAGCACAATCGGCGAGCACGCGTTACCCGCGATACGCACGCCGCGGCCCGCGAGCGATGCGAGCTCCTGCTCGGCCGCCTGGGCGATGGCTTCTTTTTTCTGGCTTTGTGACGTGGGCATGCGCTCTCCAATCGTTTGCGTGCCCACCATTATATAAAAGAGCCGCCTGCGAGTGGTTGCATTGCGGGCCGTTGGGTATAAGCACGGTCGTACTGAGTTTTACGCGGCCGAGCCGCGTCGCACTATGGAGGTCACCATGGCTGACATTAAGCAGATTACCCCCGAGAATTTCGATTCCGTCGTTAACGGCAGCCTTCCCGTGCTGGTTGATTTTTGGGCACCGTGGTGCGGTCCCTGCCGCTCGCTCTCGCCTATCGTTGACGAAGTGGCCGACGAGCTGGCCGGCAAGATTACCGTCGCCAAATGCAACGTCGACGACAATCAGGACCTGGCCATGAAGTTTGGCGTCATGAGCATCCCCACGCTGGTTGTCTTTAAGAACGGCGAGGAAATCGACCGCTCCGTCGGTGCGCTGCCCAAGGCCAGGCTGCAGGCGCTGCTGGAGAAGCACCTGTAATACGCGGTCACGCGCTGCCGTCCATGAGTGGTTTTGTGCCGCTCGCCGGAGAGCCGGGTGTTGAGCCCGCGACCACGGATAGTATGGTAATCACAAACAGCCCCCAGTGAACGGGTGCGGGTCAGACGGACTCGCACCCGTTTTCTTATGCGGCGATGCGCAGAGCGGGCGTAGTAGAATCTGAACCACTGATTAGACCCGTACAAAAGGAGATTTCCCATGCATGACGTCGGAATGAACATGAGCCAGCTTGCCATGAGCGTCAAGCAGGTCGACGACACCATTGAGCTCGCCCACGAGTGGAGCCATCAGCTGCTGCATGCGACCGAGAACTTTGACATGGAGCGCATTGGCGCCAAGCTCGAGGCCGCCATGGCGGCGCTCCACGAGGCGCACGATGCGCTCGAGGGCTACGAGGAGGCCATCGAGGCCGACCATAACTCCGTTGGCTCCGTAAAGCTGGTGTAGCGTGGCCGAGCACGAGCACGCCTGCGAGCACGAGCATCCGCACGGGCCGACCGGCGACGTGGGCTGCCGCCTCAGCGGCTCCGCCTCCGAGCTGGTCCGTTTTTCGGTCACCGCGCCCGACGACCTGTTGCGCCGCTTTGACGAGCAAATCGCGCGCCGCGGCGACGTTGCCAACCGCTCCGAGGCCGTACGCGACCTGATTCGCGCCTCCATTGCCAAGGAGCAGATGCGAACGCCCGACGAGCAGGTCATCGGGTCGCTCACCATGATTTACGACCATCACACCGGCGACCTGACGCGCCGCCTGGACGAGGTACAGCACGACTACACCAACGAGATTGTCTCGACCATGCACGTGCATCTGGACCACCACAACTGCTTGGAGATTCTGGCGCTTAAGGGTCGCGGCGAACGTGTCTACGAGCTGGCCGACCGTCTGCTGGGCCTGCGCGGCGTTAAGCACGGCGAGCTCACCTGCGCCGCCACCGAGCAGAGCCTGGGGCTGTAGCGGGTCTTTGCGCGGCGCACCTGCCAAGAAGGGACAGGTTTGTTTTGGCAGGTTTAACGTTTTACCTACCAAAATAAACCTGTCCCTTTTTGGCAGGTCTCGATGAAGGAGGGTCGCATGCGGCATGCGCATATCCATGTAACGGGCATTGTGCAGGGCGTCGGCATGCGACCGTTTGTGTATCGCGAGGCCATGGCGCACGGCATTTGCGGCTGGGTGCTTAACGCGGGCGATGGCGTGCATATCGAGGCGCACGCTCTAAGCGAGGCGCTCGACGAATTTGTCGCCGCGCTTTCCGAGCATACGCCTGCGGCGGCTCGTGTGGAGCATATCGAGGTTATGGACCTAGCGCCCGGCGACTGGGACGCCGCCAACGAGCGGGGCTTTCGCATTGTGGCATCGCAGGATCAAACCGCCCACACGACGCTCGTCTCGCCCGACATCGCCACGTGCGACGACTGCCTGCACGAGCTGTTCGATCCCGCCGACCGACGCTTTCACTATCCCTTTATCAACTGCACCAACTGCGGACCGCGCTTTACCATCATCCGGTCGCTGCCCTATGACCGAGCGGCCACCTCGATGGATTGCTTTCCCATGTGCCCCACCTGTGCCGCAGAGTATGGCGACCCGCTTGACCGGCGGTTTCACGCGCAGCCCGATGCCTGCTTTGATTGCGGGCCGCACATTACGTGGCGCGAGGCCGGCGAAGCCGCCGCGTCGCTGACCGTCGGCACCACGCGCAAGACCAGCGACGCCATTATCGACCGCTGTGTTGAGCTGCTGGCCAACGGCGGTATCGTCGCCATCAAGGGTCTGGGAGGATTTCACTTGGCATGCGACGCCTCCAACGAGAAGACGGTAGCCGAGCTTCGCCGCCGCAAGCGCCGCAGCAACAAGCCGCTTGCCGTTATGGTGCGCGGCCTTGCCGATACTGAACGCCTGTGCCATGTCAACGACGTTGAGCGCGGCCTGCTGGCCGGCAGCATTCGCCCCATCGTGCTGCTGCGCCGACGTGCCGTTTGCGAGAGCGGCGGCTCCCCCAACGCGCTCGCACCGTCCGTCGCGCACAACCTTCCTGAGCTTGGCGTTATGCTCCCCTACACCCCGCTTCAGCATCTGTTGCTTGCCGCGGCAGAAGCCAGCGGTATGCACGCGCTCGTCATGACCAGCGGAAACCTGAGCGAAGAACCCATCGAGACCGATGACGACCTTGCCTGGGAACACCTCGTTGCCGCCGGCATCGCCGACGCGTTGCTCGGTAACGACCGCGCAATCCTCTCGCGCTACGACGACTCTGTGGTGCGCGCGGTGAACGGCGCCGTTATGCCCGTTCGCCGCGCTCGCGGATATGCACCCCAGCCGCTGCCGTTGCCGGCGCTCGACGGCGCTCCGTCCTGCGTGCTCGCCTGCGGGCCACAACAAAAGGCCACGATTGCGCTCACTCGCATGGACTCGGACGGTCATACGACCTGTTTTGTGTCGCAGTATATCGGCGATGTTGAAAACGGCGGGACCTTCGATGCCTGGAACGCCGCGCGCACGCGCTTGGAAGATCTCTTTGACTTGGCGCCCGCCGCCTTGGCCTGCGATCTACACCCCAGCTATCTATCGAGCCGGTGGGCGCGCGAGCAGGCGCGAAAATGCAATCTGCCGCTCGTCGAGGTGCAGCACCATCATGCGCACATCGCGAGCGTAATGGCAGAGGCGATTGCCGCGGGCCAGCTTGCAACCGACGCGCGCGTCCTTGGCATCGCCTTTGACGGCACCGGCGCCGGCACCGATGGGACCATTTGGGGCGGCGAGTTTCTTGTTGCCAGTCTTGGCGGCTTTGAGCGCGCCGCGCATTTGCGCACCTGGACGCTCCCCGGCGGGGCGGCCTCCGTGCGCGACGCCCGCCGCAACGCCTTTGCCCTGCTCAGTGAGCTCGGCCTGCTTGAACATCCGGGGGCCGAGCGGCTCTTGGACGGCCTAGACGAGCAAACACGCAGCGTGACGGCAACGATGATCGAGCGGAACATCAACAGCCCACGCACGAGCAGTATGGGGCGTCTCTTTGACGCCGCCGCTGCAGTTTTGAGCATTTGCGGGCAGGCAACCTACGAAGGCGAGCCCGCCATCGAACTCGAAGCCGCCGCCTGGCGCGCGCTCGGCAGCAAAATTACCCATGTTCCCGGCGATAAAGACGGCTGTTCCGCATCTGACCCATTGCGACTGGACAGTTTGTTCAGATTTGTATTAAAAACAGACCCTCTAACCAACGGTTTTGGCTCAGATTACCCCGAAGAGGGCTCTCCAGGCACCTCATTTGCGGTTAATTCGCCCGCCGGATACCCCAAATCAACCCATTCGGGGCCCTCGCAGACGATTTATACCACCCATTACCACTCTAAAAAGTACAAATCTGAACTAACTGTCCAAGCAACCTCGAGCAGGTCTCTCGTCCTGGGCCCCAGCTCACTTTTTGCGGCGCTTTTGGAGGGAACCAGAGCCGGTGTGCCCGCCGACAGGCTCGCACTCGACTTCCATGTCGCCGTCGCGCGCTCCTCGGCACGCATCGCCAGCGAGATCTGCACCCGTGAAGGCCTCGATACCGTTGCGCTCTCGGGCGGCGTGTTCATGAACCGACTTCTGCTCCAGCTCCTCACCCGCGAGCTCAAAAGCGCAGGTCTTACTGTCCTTATCCCCCATACCGTGCCCGTCAATGACGGCTGCATCGCCTACGGTCAGGCGGCGGTCGCAAGCGCTCGTCTTGCGCAGATCGCATCGCAGTAGCTCGCTCTCGCACGCCGCTGTGCCCAGCCGTCTCACAGGCGTAACGCGTTTGCCCGCGAACCCCGCGAGCGCTACCATCAACTGATGGATTATTGAGCGCCCATCCAGCGCAAAGCGTCTAAAAGGGGAACAATATGTGCCTTGCCGTTCCCGGCAAAGTAGTCAAACGCGACGACGGCCTCAAGGCCACCGTCGACATGATGGGCATCGAGCGCCCCGTGTCGCTGCGACTCGTGCCGACGGCGCAGGTTGGCGACTATATTCTCGTGCACGCCGGCTTTGGCATCCAGATCGTCGACGAGCAGGAAGCGCAAGAAACGCTCGAGCTCGTTAACGCCATGACCGAACTGGCCGAAGAAGACCAACTGGCCAGTAACCCGGCCGAGGCATACTAGTGGCGGCCGGACAGCCGGCGCGCTCCGGTATCGACTTTTCGGCATTTCGCGACCCCAAGCTGGCTCGCGAGCTCATCGAACGCATTCGCGGTCTTGTCGGCGACCGTACCATCAACCTTATGGAAGTCTGCGGCACGCACACCGTGAGCATCGGCCGCTATGGCTTTCGCTCCATTATGCCGGCCGGGCTCAAGCTGCTGAGCGGCCCGGGCTGCCCCGTCTGCGTTACCGCCAACCGTGACATCGACCACGCGATCGCGCTCGCCAACATAGACGGCGCCATCATCACCACCTTTGGCGACATGATGCGCGTGCCCGGATCGTCCACCTCGCTCGCAGCGCAAAAGGCGGCAGGACGCGATATCCGCATCGTCTACTCCCCGCTCGATGCGCTCGACATTGCCGAGCAAAACCCCAATCGTCCGGTCATCTTTATGGGCGTCGGCTTTGAGACCACAACGCCCACCATCGCCGCTGCCATCTTGGAGGCCGAGACGCGCGGGCTTTTGAACTTTTCGGTCTATTGCGCCCACAAGACCACGCCGCCGGCGTTGCGCGCCATCGCCAACGATCCCGAGACCGCCATCGACGGCTTTATCCTGCCGGGCCACGTCGCCACCATCACGGGCTTGGCGCCCTTTAGCTTTTTGGTCGACGAGTTCGATACCCCGGGCGTGGTCACGGGATTTGAACCGGTCGATATTCTGCAAGGCATCTGCATGCTGGTCCAGATGGTTGTCGAGGGCAGGTCGGCGATCGACAACGCCTACCGTCGCGGCGTCAACGCAGACGGTAACCCCGTGGCGCGCCAGCTGGTCGAGCAGGTGTTTGAGCCATGCGAAACCACATGGCGCGGGCTGGGGCCGATTGCCAACTCGGGCCTTTCCATCCGCCCCGAGTTCTCGCGCTTTGATGCCCATGCTCGCTTTGACGTGCCCGTTGAGGCGACGGTCGAGCCGCGTGGGTGCCGCTGCGGTGACGTACTGCGCGGGGCCATTACGCCGAGCAGCTGCCCGCTCTTTGGCCGCACTTGCACGCCCGAGCACCCCGTCGGCCCGTGCATGGTGAGCTCCGAAGGCAGCTGCGCGGCGTACTACCGTTATCGCGACTATTAGGTTCCGCCGTTCTAACGAGCGGCGGACTGGTCGACGCTGCGCCTCACCCATATAATTCCACCCACGATTGGAGTTTTGGATATGTCCCATAGCATCACCGATAGCACCGTCCTGTTGGGCCATGGCTCCGGCGGTCAGATGATGAAACGCATCATCGATGAGGTCTTTTTGGATGCCTTTGGGACGCCCGAGTTGCTCGAAGGCAACGACGCCGGCGTCGCCGCGCTGCCCCCGAGCGGGCGCATCGCCATGTCGACCGACAGCTTTGTAGTCTCGCCGCAGTTCTTCCCCGGTGGCAACATCGGCCGTCTCGCCGTGTGCGGAACCGTCAACGATGTCGCGACCTCGGGCGCCAACGTGCGCTACCTATCGTGCGGTTTTATCCTCGAAGAGGGCTATCCCATGGATAAGCTCCGCCAGATTGTGCAGACGATGGCCGAGACGGCGCGCGAGGCGGGCGTGTCCATAATCACGGGCGACACCAAGGTGGTCGAGCGCGGCGGGGCCGACGGCGTCTACATCAATACCGCCGGCGTGGGCGAGGTTCCCACGGGTGTGGCGCTCAGCGGTGCAAACTGCCAGCCTGGCGATGTCATCCTGGTGTCGGGCACACTCGGCGACCACGGCATCGCCATCATGAGCCAGCGCGAGGGCCTGGCGTTTTCGAGCACGATCGAAAGCGATGCCGCGCCGCTCAACCACCTGATTGCCGCCGTTTTGGCCGCCGCCCCCGACACTCGCTGCTTCCGCGACCCCACGCGCGGCGGCCTGGCATCCACACTCAACGAGTTTGCCCAGGCCAGCGGTGTTGCCATGGAGATCGACGAGGATGCCGTGCCCGTGCGCCCCGACGTGCAGGCGGCATGTGAGATGCTCGGCTACGATGTGCTGCAGGTGGCAAACGAGGGCAAGATGGTCGCCGTGGTGCCGGCCGAGCAGGCCGATGCGGCTCTAGCCGCCATGCGTTCCGCCCGTTACGGCGAGAATGCCGCCATCATCGGTCGCGTGCTGCCACTTGCCGAGGGCTCCCGTCCCGCCGTGCGCGTGCGCACCGGCTGGGGCTCGACCCGCATCCTCGACATGCTCGTGGGAGAGCAGCTGCCGAGAATTTGCTAGGGCGGAATCGCACGGTCGGCGTGATGTCACCTGATATCCCTGGAGATGTTCAGATTCCAAGCGAACCCAACGCGTAAGCCCAGTATTATGGGGTGCGTTTTGAAACCCAACGACGGGAGCTTTCATGGCAGCAGCTTTTTCCCATGTGATCTTTGATCTGGACGGCACCATCCTCAACACGCTCGAGGACCTGGCAGCCGCCGGCAACCATACCTGCGAGGCGCACGGCTGGCCCACGTTTGCCGTTGACGAGTACCGCTACAAGGTGGGAAACGGCATGCTCAAGCTGGTTGAGCGCTTTATGCCCGCCGAGTACGCGGGCGACGGCCGTATGTTTGAGCAGACGCTTGCCGAGTTTAGGGCTTATTACGGCGAGCACAAGGAGGACCACACCGCCCCCTATGCCGGCACGATCGAGATGCTCGACCGCTTGCGTGCCGCGGGCGTGCAGCTTGCCGTGCTCACTAACAAGGACCACGTCTCGGCGGCCCCGCTTATCGAGAAGTATTTTGGTTCCGAGCGCTTTGCGCTGGTACAGGGCCGTGTCGATGCGTTTCCGCCTAAGCCCGAGGCACCCGTCACGCTGCATGTGATGGAAGAGCTGGGCGCCGACCCGGCGACCACGCTCTATGTGGGCGATTCCAATGTCGATATCCTGACCGGCCACAACGCCGGTCTTAAGAGCGCAGGCGTCAGCTGGGGCTTCCGCGGCCGCGCAGAGCTGGAAGCCGCCGGCGCCGACTACGTGGTGGACACCCAGGACGAACTTGCAGCGCTGGTGCTGGGCGAGTAGCGGAGCCGCCGCTTAACGTAGCTGCGACAATTCTTCCACGCGGAAACGGCATCCCGTTTTGGGGCTCCGGAATGGGGTGCGCTTTCCGTTTGAGGCGCGTCGGGGAAACGACATCCCGTTTTGGAGCAATATTCCGGGTCGCACTTTCCGCAACCCACCCCATCCGGAAACCGCAACCCACTATTCGGCCAAAAACCGGGTCGCTTATCCCGAGCACTCGATGTAATGCCGGTGCAAGGAGTGTCCCCAACTGCCGGCAGAAAAGGAACGTCCCCAACTGCCACCCAACTGCCACATAAGCCAGCCAAGGGAACGTCGCTGTTTTGGCAACGACAGACACTATGACCCAATCCGAGGGCACTAAAAAGATAGGAGCCCCCGCTCGTGACCGCGGGTCGGGGCTGCGACAATGATGTTGAAGTGCCATAGGCGCAGCCGCG